>JANLWJ010000392.1:0-22593 GCA_031364455.1 Actinomycetes bacterium
CGGCGCGCCGGGTTCCGGCATTTGCGCGGGTGCATCGTCGGTCGGAAAGTAAGGCGCCGGGCCGAACAGTATGATCTTGTCGACGAGTTCGGGATGCAGCTGGTCTGCGCAGCCGCGGGCCTCCCGCACCCGCTCGCGAAACATTGGCCGTACTACCTGCTGACCGAGACCACCGGGACGCCACATCTGCCGGCCTCGGCCGACGCCGTCATCGACCGCAGGCTGTGGGCTTACCGCGAGCGACAGCCGGAGGCGGCCGCCACTCTCGGCGTCGGGCACTCCTTCGACATCGCGTTGCCTCACGGCGACCTCGACGCCTTCCTCACTTCGCTTCCCGCACTCGTAGAGCCGCATCGTGCTTTCACCTTCGGCCACCTCGCGGAGGGCAATGTTCACATCCACGTCAATGGCCCGGCACCTGATGACTACGGCCCGGCCGATGCGGTGCTCGCGGCGGTCGCCGCCCTGGGCGGGAGCGTGAGTTCTGAGCACGGCATCGGACGCGCCAAGCCGGAGTACCTAACGCTCTCCAGGGAGGCCACCGAGATCTCCGCGATGCGTGCGATCAAGAACGCGCTGGACCCTCTGGGGTTGCTCAACCCCGGCGTGCTGTTCACCGCACAGCCACCTTCAGATGCGACGATGCTGTCACCATGATCTCCGGGAAGACGTCGCCGAGACGCCCGCTGGTGATCGCTCACCGCGGCGCGTCAGAGCACATGCCAGAGCACACTCTCGCCGCCTACGTACAGGCGATAGACGACGGCGCCGACGGGCTCGAGGCCGATGTACGGCTCACCGCAGACGGTCACCTGGTGTGCGTGCACGACCGGCGCATCGATCGCACCTCGAATGGCGAAGGGGTGCTCTCCACGCTCGAGCTGGCCGACCTCGAGTCGCTCGACTTCGGCGGCTGGCAGCAGGCCGCCGGAGCAGTCGAGCTGCCGGACCAGGTGAGTGCCGACCAGTCCCAGGTGTTGACGCTCGAACGCCTCCTTGAGCTGGTGGTGGACTCCCCGCAGCACATCCAGCTGATGGTCGAGACCAAGCATCCGACGCGGTACGCGGGCCTCGTCGAGCGGCGTCTTGTCGAGGTGCTCCGTCTGTTTGGTCTCGACGGCTGGGTGCCGATCGAGGAGGCACAGGTCACCGTGATGAGCTTCAGTGAGGTGGCGCTGCGCCGGGTGCGACGTCTCGCGCCCGGGGTGCCACTGGTGATGCTGATGGAGCGGATTCCCGTTGCCTACCGATCCGGCATGCTGCCCAAGGGAGTGCGCGTAGCTGGTCCTGGCCTGCCGGTCGTCCAGGCGCATCCGCACTATGCGCGGCGAGTGAAGGACGCCGGGTCACGGGTGTTTGTCTGGACGGTCGATGATCCCGAGGACGTCGAGCTCGTCTGCGGGATGGGCGTCGACGCGATCATCACGAACCGGCCGCGCGAGGTGCGGCTACAGGTCGACCAGTTGGCCGCCCGCGCGCCGTAGGTCGCAACGAGTCACTAGGGTCTGCGCTGTGAGCAAGCGCCGCGCCAGTCCCCCGCGTCCAGCATCCTCGCCGACCGATGGTGACGTCCCCGTCGTCGGCGGACGTGAGCCCTGCCCGTGCGGTAGCGGGCGCCGGTACAAGGCCTGTCACGGGAAAGCGGCAGCGACGCAGCATCGCGTTGTCCGCCCCTTCGCCGGCATGCCGTCCGAACCGGACTGGGTGGCGCTGCACGACCTCGTGCCAGCCGCAACGGCAACGCTGACGCTGAAGAACGGAGACCGCGACGTCACGCTGTGCACGCTGCTGCCGATGGCCTGGCCAGCACTCGTTCGACAGAGCGGCGACGTGCTGCTTGCCGCGCAGACCCAGACCTCGTCGGCTGACGTCGCCCGCGACCTCGGCGACGCACTGGCCCGGGCCTTGGCGGCCGACCCCGGCACCCCCGTGCCGCCGCGTCCGCTGCCCGCAGATGCACCGCATCTCACTGACTTGATCGATGCCGGGCAGCCGTTGCAGGTCCTGGTCCACTCCGGCTTCGACTTCTGGCTCGAGGACGCCGATGCGGCCGATGAAAGCGCCCGCGCGGGGCTCGAGCGGGCCAACGAGGTCGTCAGCCCCACCGCCCGACTTGCATCGGTGGAGGGTGCCTACTGGATGCAGCTGGGCGACCGCCGGCAGGTGCGGTGGGTACTGCCCGAGGACGAGGTGCCGTTGGTGGACGCACTGGCCCGGTTGCAGGTCGATGCGGGCCTTGAGCTCGCTATAGGTACCCGGTTCCTGGGGTCGTTCCGTGCCAGCGGTCTGGTTGTCCCGGTCTGGGATCTGCCCGATGGCACCGAGGTCGACGAGGTCGAGGACGCCGCCACCGACTTCCGCACCCGGCTGGACGCGGCTCTGGCCGACGAGGCACCGCTCTCAGGTGCCGGACGCAAGGCCCGCGAGTCGCTGAGGGCCCGGCAACTGACGGTGCACTGAACGGGCCGGGTTGTCCGCATCATCCTGAACGGTCATTCGTCAAGGGTTGGTCAACAGCGCCAGATGGAGTTGCGCCGCGACGCGTGATGTGGGCAAAGTTGCGCAGGTCCGAACGTCACTGCATCCCCCGTCGGTGGCGTTCGGACCTTTAACTTTTCACTAATGGAGTAGCGTACTGCACACTCTGTGCAGTACCGGTCAGAACTCTCGTAAACCTGTCACGTCACCAGAGCCCGGCCGCCTCGGCGAGGGTGCCGAACGCTAGCAACGCCAGGAGAGTTCCGGAGATCCGCTGCACCACGGCGAACCGAACCCTGGCCACCAACGACCGCCCCGCCAAGGCGGCGAGGCCGGCGACGAGGGTGAGGGCCAGCCATGCACCCAGCCACACCTCGACGGGGGCATCGAACCGAGCGGAGAGGCTCGCGGTGGTCAGCTGTGACAGGTCACCCCACTCGGCGGCGAAGAGCACCAGGAAGGAGACGGTGAACGCCCGTCCATGGCCTTTGCCGACTACGGAGTCCACCGCCTCGGTCTCCTCGATCTCCTCCTCGGCGGGGTCGGTCTGCCCCGCTCCCCAGAACATCAGGATCGAGCCGAGTGCGAAGAGCCCCGCGGTGACCAGCTGGACCGGCATCTCTGGCAGCAGCGCGAGCAGCTGCCCGGCTGCCACAGCGATGGTCGTCTGAACCGCGAAGGCGGTGCTGACACCGAGCCAGACGACGACCGGTCGATAGCGCGTCGAGAGGACCATCGTGGCAATGAACGTCTTGTCCGGTAGCTCCGCGGGGATGATCAGCGCCAGCGTCACGAAGAAGGGGGCAAAATCCACGACCCGGACTGTAGCGCCGGCCGCTGATGCCCCGTCGGGGATCGCTAGCCTGGGGCCCTCTTCCCCCGACGCATGGGACTCCTGTGACTGCGCTCGATCTCGACCCTGACCTGGTAGCCGCCATTGCCATCGCTGGTGCCGTTGTCGCCCTACTGGGGCTGCTGCTGGCCGTCATCGTTGCGGTACGGATCCGGCGCATGCGGCGGCAGTACCTGGCGCTGCAGCAAGGTGGTGACCGTGAGTCGTTCCTCGACGCGGTTACCCGGCAGGGAGTTGAGGTCACGGCACTGCGTTCTGAGGTGGTGGCACTGGGGTCTGATGTTCAGACTCTGCGCGTCGACCTGGCTGACGCGATCCGTCACGTCGCCGTCGTCCGGTACGACGCCTTCAACGACATGGGCGGCCGGATGTCCTTCTCTGCCGCCCTCTTGGACGATGCCGGTGACGGCGTGGTGATCAGCTCCATCAACGGTCGTACCGAGACTCGAACGTATGCCAAGGGCGTCAAGGGTGGGGTGAGCGAGGCAGAGCTGTCGCCGGAAGAGGAACAGGTGATCGGCTACGCGCGCGCCAGCCACCCGCGCTCGTAGCCCCCGCCGCCGCTACCTGCAATAGGCTTCCCGCCGTGTCCCCCGACTCCCACAACTTAGCTGCAGCCGACCGGTACGGCTTCCTCGGACCAGCCGGCACCTTCACCGAAGCCGCTCTGCTGCAGTGGCTCGGTGACCGAGCTGTCGAGGTCGTGCCGTACGCCACGGTCGACACTGCGGTGGACGCCGTCCGTGGCGGTGAGGTCGTTGCCGCGATGGTGCCGCTGGAGAACTCCGTTGAAGGATCGGTCACCGCAACCATCGATGCGTTGGCTGGTGGTCCTGGTCTGGCGATCATCGCCGAGGCACAGGTTCCCGTCTCATTCTCGTTGGTGGCCCGCCCCGGTTCTACGCTCGAGCAGGTCCGCGGGGTCACCACACACCCGCACGCGCACGCTCAGTGTCGGCGTTGGCTGGCTGAGCGTCTGCCAGATATCCCGGTCACCTTCGCACCGTCGACGGCGATGGCCGCGTCCATGGTGGCCGACGGCGAGCACGACGCAGCGATTGCCGCCCCCCTCGCTGCGGCGGTCTACGGGCTGGACCAGCTGGCGTCCGACATCGGGGACCGCCCGGCTGAGACGCGCTTCGTCCTGATCAGCACCCCCCAGCCACCGCAGCCGGCCACCGGTGCCGACAAGACATCGCTTGTCCTCTTCATGGGACAGGACCACCCGGGTGCCTTGCTCGAGATCCTCACCGAGTTCGCGGTGCGGGGGGTCAACTTGACCCGGATCGAGAGCCGCCCGACCGGTGGGGGGATCGGTGACTACTTCTTCTCGGTGGACGCCGAGGGGCACCTCGACGATGCTCGGGTCGGTGAGGCGCTGATGGGCCTACGCCGGGTCTGTGCCGAGGTGCGGTACCTGGGGTCGTTCCCCCGGCTCGATGGCCAGACCCCGGTCATCCGGCGTGGGGTAGCCGACGAGGAGTTCCGTGAGGCGCAGGCCTGGCTGACCCGGATCCGCGAGGGTCGCGGCTGATCCAGTCGGCGTGGTGGTTGGCTCAACCCCACCGGGAGTCCTGCCGATGGCCCAGTGTGCGCCGTCTGAGCCTCACCGGAACGTTCGCCGTGGTCAGCATGACGACCATGGTGCTTCTTGCTGTCATCTTGACCTGGCTCGTGGCGTCGTCGCTGGGGCGTCAGGCCCAGCGTGACGGCGAGCAATTGGCCGAGATCTATGTTGCCCAGGGCGTCCAGTCGAAGATCGACACCGAGTCTGTGGCGTTCTGGCAGGACCCCGCTGGCGTGTCGCCGGCAGTCGTCGGCTCCTTGGACACCGTGGTGCGGGCCAACAGCGTTCAGGTGCTCGACAGCCTCTCTCTCTATTCCCCCGACGGGGAGCCCCTCTGGACCAGCATGGGCGCGCCGACCGACGCTCCCGAGCTCGATATGGACCGAGCGACTAAATCTGAAGACATCCTCGCGCCGGTCTCTACCGTTGTGGCCACGCCAGCCGGACGAAGCCTCGAGGTGACGGTTCCCGTCGTCTACGGTGACCGGCTCTCCGGCGTCTACGGCTTCGCTCAGGTGAACATCCCGTGGGATTCTGCCGAGGCCGCTGTCTGGCGCGCTGTTCTCACGGTCGCCGCCGTGATTGGTGTCATCGCGCTGCTGGCCTGGCTCTTGCTCTACCGCACAGTGCACCGGGCCAGCTCGACGCTACGCACGCAGGCAACCGAGAACGAGCACTTGGCACTGCACGACGCACTGACCGGGCTTCCGAACCGGCGGCTACTGCAGGACCGCCTCGACCGCGCCATCGCCTCGACTGATCGTTCGGGCAAGAGTCTTGCGTTGATGATCCTCGACGTTGACCGGTTCAAGGAGGTCAACGACACCCTGGGTCACGACCGAGGAGACGCGCTGCTGATCGAGGTGGCCAAACGACTCAACGAGGTCGTCCGCGACGCGGACACGGTCGCCCGCCTCGGTGGTGACGAGTTCGCCGTACTCGCGCCCGACGTTGGCGGCGTCCTGTACGCCGAGAGGCTCTCCAGCCGGGTTCACTCTGCTTTCGACGAGCCATTCCAGGTGGGCGACCTGCACCTGCACGTCGAGTCGAGCATCGGCGTCGCCATGTTGCCCGATCACGCCGAGAACGGCACCGAGCTCATGCAGCGTGCAGACACCGCGATGTACGCGGCGAAGTCAACACACCTTGGTGCCCTTATGTACCGTCCCGGCGACGGTGGCGACTCCTCCGACCGGCTCCAGCTCCTCGGTGACCTTCGTAACGCACTCGGTACCACCCAGCTCTCGATCAACTACCAGCCGAAGATCGACCTGGCGTCCGGTCAGGTAATGGGCACCGAAGCGCTGCTCAGGTGGATGCACCCCGAGCGGGGCAACATCCCGCCCAACGACTTCATCCCGCTGGCAGAGAACACCGGACTCATCCAGGGGCTCACTCGCTACGTGCTCGAGATGGTCTGCGCGCAGATGTCGGAGTGGGACCGGATTGATGCTGACTTCGCTCACCTGCCTGTCGCCGTCAACCTCTCGGCGCGCAACCTGATCGAACCCGACTTCGATGAGTTCCTCGAGGACATCCTGGCTAGCCACCTGATCGAGCCCGATCGACTCGAGCTGGAGGTGACGGAGAGTGCCCTGATCGAGGACCCGGTTCGTAGCCACCAGATGCTGCACAAGATCGCGGCTCTTGGGGTAACGCTTGCTGTTGACGACTTCGGCACCGGCTACACGTCGATGTCTCAGCTGGAGCAGATGCCGCTGTCGACCTTGAAGATCGACCGGTCCTTCACCCAACGACTTGCCGACGATCCGGCCGGCGCCACCCTGGTCAAGGCCATGGTCGACCTAGCCCACGAGTTCGGTCTCGAGGTGGTGGCCGAGGGTGTTGAGGATGCCGAGGTCACCGCAAAGCTCCGCGAACTGGGATGCGACATCGGTCAGGGGTTCCTCTGGTCCCGCCCCGTCACTTCTGCGGCGCTTCCCGAGGTCCTCTTCCAGCTCTCCTTCCTCCGCCGAGCCAAGACAGGCAGGATCCCGGCCGCAGGGGTCGAGCCGGCCCATTCCCCCAGCTGACGTCCATCTCCGGACCGCCCTGGCCCGCCGAGTGACCCACCATGGGAGCATCCCCCTAGTTGACGGAAATCGTGTCGAGGGTGACGTCGGGGGATCGATAGGCTCACCCTGTGCTCGATCTCAAGGTTCTTCGCGATGACCCGGACGCCGTACGTCGATCGCAGACGGCCCGCGGTGAGGATCCGTCGCTCGTCGACGCAGCGCTGAGCGCTGACGAGGAACGTCGCGCAGCGATCGCCGGCTACGAGCAGCTGCGTTCGGAGCAGAAGGCACTCGGCAAGCAGGTGGCCTCCGCCCAAGGTGACCAGAAGCAGGCGCTGCTTACGCGCACTAAAGAGCTCTCGGGGCAGGTGAAGCACGCCGAGGCCTCGGCACGCGAGGCCGAAGATGCGCTCAGTGTCATTCAGCTTCAGCTCTCGAACATCGTTGACCCCGACGCTCCAGTTGGTGGCGAAGCGGACTTCACCGTCCTCGATCACGTCGGGACTCCGCGCGACTTCGCGGCCGAAGGGTTCGAGCCGCGCGACCACGTCGACCTCGGCAAACTGCTCGGCGCCATCGACGTTGAGCGCGGCGCCAAGGTGTCTGGTGCGCGGTTCTTCTACCTCACCGGCCCTGGCGCGCTGCTCGAGCTCGCGCTCATCAACGTTGCGGTGCAGCAGGCGGTGGCTGCCGGCTTCACGCCAATGGTGACACCGGTGTTGGTGAAGCCACCGGCGATGGAGGGCACCGGCTTCCTGGGTCAGGCTGCTGAGAACGTCTTCCACCTCGAGCAGGACGACTTCTACCTCGTCGGCACGTCCGAGGTGTCGCTGGCGGCCTACCACTCTGACGAGATCCTGGACGCGAGCGCGCTCCCTCTGCGCTACGCCGGCATCTCGACGTGCTTTCGCCGCGAAGCCGGCACCTACGGCAAGGACACCCGCGGGATCATCCGCGTCCACCAGTTCGACAAGATCGAGATGTTCACGTTCTGCAAGCCCGATGACGCCGTCGCTGAGCACCAGCGACTGCTCGCGTGGGAGAGGCAGTTCCTCGACCAGCTTGAGTTGCCCTACCGCGTGATTGACGTCGCTACGGGCGACCTCGGGTCAAGTGCTGCGCGCAAGTTCGACATCGAGGCGTGGATCCCGACGCAGGGCAAGTACCGCGAGGTCACCTCCGCGTCCAACTGCACCGAGTTCCAGGCGCGACGCCTCGGCATACGAATGCGAAACGGCGACCGCACCAGCCCGGTAGCAACGCTGAACGGAACCCTGGTTGCCATCCCGCGGGTCATCGTGGCGATCCTCGAGAACCACCAGCAGCCCGACGGGTCGGTGCGGGTGCCGGCACCACTTCAGGCGACGCTCGGAACCGACGTCATCGCTCCCAGGTAAGTGCTACTCGCTGACCTTGACGACTACCTTGCCGCGAGCGTGGCCCTGTTGAACATGGCGGATGGCGTCCGCTGCTTGGTCGAGCGGATAGACGGCGTCGATAACGGGCGTCAGCTGGCCGGACTCCACCATCTCCGCGATCGTCTCCAGGTCCGCCAGTTTGCGGCCCGCGAGCATCGGTTTGAGCGTCTGCGACACGAACGGCGATGTCGCGACGACCTGAGCCTGACGTCCCATGCCGAACCACTTCCCCGTCGACGCCGCACCGACCAAGACGTAGCGTCCTCGCTCGGTGAGCACTCTGCGGAAGTCCGCGATCGAATGTGACGAGACGATATCGATGACGAGGTCGTACCGCTCGCTCGTGGCCACAAAGTCCTCGCTGGTGTAGTCGACCACCGTGGTCGCGCCGAGCGAGCGGACCATCTCGACGTTCCGTCCACTGCATACCCCCGTCACCTTGGCGCCCATGGCGACGGCGATCTGTACGGCGTAGATGCCGACGCCGCTGGAGGCACCGTTGACGAGCACCGACTGGCCGGGCTGTAACTGTCCGGTGTCGCGAACCGCTTGCAGCGCGGTCAGTGCACCCATGGGAATCGCGGCGGCCTGCTCGTGGGTCAGGTTCGTCGGCTTCGGGACGACGTCCTCCTCGGCGACCGAGACGTAGTCGGCCAGGGTGCCGCGGGTGACCTCACCCATGACCTCGTCGCCCGCTGAGACCCGGGTAACGGCTGAGCCAACGGCCTCGACGACGCCAGAAAAGTCGCTGCCGAGCGTTGCGACGCGCGGGCGGCGTAGCCCCATGACCAGTCGAACCGGATAGGGCTCGCCTGTCATCAGGTGCCAGTCGGCAGCATTGAGGCCCGCAACGTTGACGCGTACGAGAACGTCGTCCTCGCCGATCTGAGGCACTGGGGCGTCCTCTCGCAGCCGCAAGACATCAGCTTGCCCGTATTGGTCTTGGACGATCGCTCTCATGGGGTTTCTCCTTCGTTGTACTGGAAGACGTCGTCGAGGGGGACGCCGAAGACCTGCGCGATGCGGAAGGCGGTCTCAAGCGATGGTGAGTAGCGCCCTTGCTCGATCGCGATGACGGTCTGCCGGGTCATCCCGATCTGTTTGCCGAGCTCGGCCTGGGTCATCTCGCCGTGCGCGAAGCGAAGCGCACGAATCCGGTTGGAGACGGTGGTGGGCTTCACCATGGCAGGCCCCGGCGGTAGGCGACGACCTCGGCGACGCCTTCCAGAATGGCCGACAGTACGAAGCCGAAGTAGAGGGCGTTGGCGATCCAGAACCAGTCCCACTCGGCCAGCGCCATGAGCAGACCGGCCAGGCCGCCGATGACCAGGAACGCCTGGCCGATGTTCGTCCCGAACCGCTCGATCTGACGGTCGCGCTCGTCGGCGTCTTGACTCTCGCCCGCGAGGCCCGCACGGATCGACAGCGTGATGTGTACGACGATCCCGGCTGCAATCCCGAGTCCGATCGTCCACAGCATCAACGGCTGGTAGCTGACATCCGTCGGTGAGCCGCCGTCGAGGTTGACGGCCAGCAGCGTGAGGTAGACGGTGACACCCGCGATGGCGATGACCAGCATCGCCCAGGCGTTCTTCTCGCGGACTCCCATGACGTTCTCCTGATGTCAAGAATGTTGGACATCAAGAAGGTAAAGCAGACCGAACGCGGTGTCAAATGAACTTAACATTGCGGAGAGCCAGGGTGAGAGCCTGGGACAGACTGGCGGATCTCCTGCGGTTTCCGACTCGAAAACGGCCGCAGACCGCGCGGAATCCGCCAGTGGAGGATTACGTGCGGGCTGCGGGCCGGATCGGCGTCTCAGAGGGCTGGGACCGTCGCCAGTGCTGCGGCGAAGCGCTCCTCGGTAACCGGCTCGTCGGTCATCCGACCGCCGAGGTAGGCGTCGTAGGCGGCCAGGTCGAAGTGGCCGTGGCCGCAGAGCGCGGTGAGGATGACCTTCTCTTCGCCGGTCTCCTTGCACCGCAGCGCTTCACGCACGGTCTCGGCGAGTGCGTGTGTCGGCTCAGGCGCGGGAACGATGCCTTCGGTCCGCGCAAACTGGAGGCCGGCGGCGAAACACTCGCTCTGGCCGATCGCCACCGCATCCATGAGCCCGAGCTCGTACACGTGCGAGATGAGCGGCGCCATGCCGTGGTAGCGAAGGCCGCCTGCGTGAATCGGGTCTGGGACGAAGTCGTGGCCGAGCGTGTGCATCTTCATCAGCGGTGTCATACCGGCCGCGTCGCCGAAGTCGTAGGCGTAGGTGCCGTGTGTCAGTGACGGACATGACGCCGGCTCGACGGCGCGGATGTGAGGGTTGATCTTGCCGGCGAGTTTCTCGCGCAGGAACGGGAACGACAGGCCGGCGAAGTTCGATCCTCCCCCGGTGCACCCAACGATGAAGTCGGGCGTCTCGCCGATCTTGGCAAACTGCAGCAGCGCCTCTTCACCGATGATCGTCTGGTGCATGAGGACGTGGTTGAGGACTGAGCCCAGGGCGTAGCGCGTCTCTGGCTCGGTAGCGGCAACCTCAACGGCCTCACTGATCGCGATGCCGAGCGAGCCGGTGTGGTTCGGATCGGCGGCGAGGTAGGCGCGTCCGACTTGGGTCAGCTCGGACGGTGAACGGTGCACCTTCGCACCGAACGTCTCGATCATCATGCGGCGGTAGGGCTTCTGGTCGTACGACGCCCCAACCTGCCAGACATCGCACTCGATGCCGAACATCGAGCAGGCCAGAGCCAGCGCGGTCCCCCACTGGCCGGCACCCGTCTCGGTGGTGATCTTGGTGACACCTGCCTTCGCGTTGTAGTACGCCTGAGGCACGGCAGTGTTCGGCTTGTGTGAGCCAGCCGGTGAGACACCCTCGTACTTGTAGTAGATCCGCGCCGGTGTGCCGAGCGCCTCCTCGAGGCGGTGGGCGCGGAAGAGGGGTGAAGGGCGCCAGAGGCGGTAGATGTCCTGCACTTCATCGGGGATGTCGATGTAGCGCTCCGACGACACCTCTTGCAGGATCAGGTCCATCGGGAAGAGCGGTGCGAGGTCGTCGGGCCCGACCGGCTCGTGCGTTCCCGGGTGCAACGGGGGCGGCGGCGGGGCCGGCAGGTCGGGTACGATGTTGTACCACTGCGTCGGCATCTCGGACTCGTCGAGAACGATCTTGTGCTGCTTCGGCGCTGACATGGTTCGCCCCTCTCGTCACTCGCACCCTACCGAGGACCAGGGATGATGGTCGGGTGAACATCCGCCCGCGGCTCATCGCCACCGACCTCGACGGCACCATCGTGAAGCACGACGGGTCGGTGTCGGCGCGCGTCGTTGAGGCGTTTGCCGCGGCGATGGACGTCGGCATCCGGGTCGTCTTTGTCACGGGCCGGCCGCCACGCTGGATGGGTGAAGTCGTCGACGCGACGGGCCACCGCGGCGTCGGCATCTGCGGGAATGGCGCCTTTGTGTACGACATGCACGAAGAGGTTGTTCTGGAGGCTTTCACCATGTCGGCGGGGGTGGCGTCGGACGCCGTCGCGCGTGTCCGGTCCGTGCTGCCGACTTCTGCCTTCGCCGTTGAGTCGTTGGCAGGGTTTAGCTACGAGCCCGCCTACAAGCCGCGCTGGGACATCCACGAGCCAACGAGGATCGGTCCGATTATCGGGTTATTGGGTGACGACATTGCCAAACTTCTGGTTCGGGACAACGAGATTCCGGGCGACACCATGCTCGCTGCCGCTTTGCCTGCGCTCGCCGGCGTGGTGGAGGTCACGCATTCCGACGTCAACGACTCGCTGCTGGAGTTGAGCGCACTCGGAGTCACAAAGGGCACAACCCTTGCGAAGCTCGCGGCGGACTGGGGCATCGCACAGGAGGAGGTCGTGGCGTTCGGCGATATGCCGAACGACGTCGACATGCTGCGGTGGGCCGGGCGTGGGTATGCGGTCGGAAACGCGCACCCGTCAGTTCTTGCGGTGGCCGATGAGCGTGCGCCGTCGATTGATGACGACGGGGTAGCGCAGGTGGTGGAGCGGCTGCTCGCTCTCTAGTGAGCCTTAACTCGCAGGGTCTCGACCTTGAAGTGACGGCGAATCTTGGCTGCGAGGTCAGATGCCGTCAGCTCGCTCAGGTGGTGGTGACGGACCATCACGACGACGTCGTCTGGCTTGTGATGGGCGACGAGGTCACCGATCGACTCGAGCGGATGAGTGGGCGTCACGACACCTTCAGCGGTCGCACCGGCGTCGGTGAGGGCCTGGATGGAGTCCGCGAGTACCTTCTCGGCCTCGTGCTCTGCAATCGCACCGGGGTTCTGCATCGTCTCGGGGGTCACGGTTTGGGCGGCGCCGCGTCCGGCGGTGACTCCGGCACCCCAGTCGCTCATGACGGCGTCCATCGAGGCTGCGGTCGGTTCCTCCGGGACGGCGAGGTAGAAGTTCGCCTTGCCGGCGTCCCCACCAGCGATGTCGACCAACCCTCCGGCGTCTTCGGCGGTGAGCGGGTGGGTGGTGACGACGATGACGGTGCTCATGAACCCTCCACGACTCAGGTGACGTCGGAAGTCAAGCACACCAGGGACAGCTAGCGCACTCGACGTCCGAAAGCGTCAACCTGGCGTGCACTCCGCGAGCCTGGGGTGGCGCCCCTCAGGCGTCCGGCTGCTTGCGGCTGTGCTCCTTGGGGATGACCGTGGTGCCGGTGGCGCGGCAGACCACGATCGGCTCCTTGAGAACGTCGGCGGCGCTGGGGGTTAGGTCGTAGCGCGAAGCAATGATCTTGCGTGCCTCGAACTCGACCGTGCGACTGGTGTTACCGATCTTGGTCACGCGACCGGTCGCCTCGATGAAGTCGCCGGCGTAGACCGGCGCCGTGAACTCGATGTTCGAGTAGCCGACGAACAGTCCCTCGTCCCCGTCGGTGATGACCGCGATCTCGGTGATCACGTCACCGAAGAGCTTGAGCATGCGAGCACCCTCGACGAGGTTGCCCCCGTAGTGCGCTTCCTCCTGGCCGATGCGGACGCGGAGGGTGGAGGTGATCTCGCTGGTCACTGTGGTGCTCCTTCGATGGTGGCGTGTGCCGGGGTGTGCGAGTCGAGATTGATCGACTCAGGGGTTGGCGCGGTAGCTCGTTCGATCACTGCGTCAACGGCGACGGCGCGGTCGCGGCCGACGATGATCGGGTTGACGTCGATGGCGACGACCTCGGGGTGGGCGATTCCTATGTCGCTGACCGCGACCAGTGCGCGGACAACAGCGTCAACGTCGAGGGCTCCCCCGCGTGCCTCGGCCATCATCCGGCCAACGTGACTGGAGACGAGCAAGCGGTGTGCGCCATCGAGGTCGAGGGCGCCGACATGGACGCTCACCGAGTCGAGCATCTCGGCCCAGACACCGCCGAGGCCGACGATCGTCGTCGGGCCGAACTGTGGGTCGCGCTTGTAGCCGACGACGACGTCTAGCGAACCGGTGATCTGCTCGACGACGAGCAGCTCCACCGTGAGCCCGGCGGTGGACGCGGCGCAGAGGACCTCACGCGCAGCCAGCTGGACGGCGTCGGCTCCGACGAGGTTCGTCACGACCAGTCCGAGGTCGCTCTTGTGCAGCAGACCGTCGGCCACTGCCTTGATGACGACAGGGCCGCCAAGGCTGGCGGCGGCCGCAACGGCTTCGGCCGGCGTCGTGACGCGCACCTGACGCGGCGTCTGGATGCCGCACTCCCCGAGGATCTGAAGCGCGACGTCTTCGGTCAGCTCGACGGTCTCGGTGATGGCGGCGATGCGCTGCGGTTTCCGCTCGACGACGGGGGCGGGGGCCGTCCGGTGTGCGAGTGCACCAAGGGCGCGGAGCGCTCCCCTGGCGCCGCGAAGGAGCGCGATGTCGTTCTGGTGGCAGAACGCCGTGAGGCGTGGGTCCGGGTCTTGGCTCGTCGGGCTGAGCAGCACCGGCAGGGCGTCGTGGTCGCGGGTTGAGTCAGCGAGGTAGTTGGCAAGGTCGAGGCCTAGCTGACGCTCGTAGTCGCCAGCTGTCACCTGCTGGTCCTGCGAGACGATGACGATGTCACCACCTTCGCGGGCGACGGCGTCGATGGCGACTGGGTAGACCGCGGTGTAGTCGTCGACACCCCACGGGTCGAGCGGGTTCGCGGTGTGGAACGCCGGCCACCGCTCGGCGAGCGGCGCCGATGCAGCGCAGGTGAGGTCGGGCAACTCGAGGCCCGCGTCCTCGGCGAGGTCGCTGAGCAGGTTCGCCTCGCCACCGGAGTTGGTGACGATGTGCGTGCGCGAGCCGCGCACCAGGCGTCCGGTTCCGAGGATCTCTCCCATGGTGATCAGCTCGTCGAGGTCGTCGGCGAGTACGACGCCGGCCTGCTGTAAGGCAGCCGCCGTTACGCGCGCGCTGGGAGCGAGCTTTCCTGAGTGCGCCAGGATTCCGTCGCGCGCCTTCGCTGAGCGTCCGACGAAGCAAGCGGCGACGGTCTTTCCGGCTTCAGCCACCTCGCGCGCTGCTGCCAGGACGTCCGGCGCGTCGACAAAGCCTTCGATGAATACGAGGACCGCGGTGGTCTCGGGATCGGCGGCGAAGAATCGCAGGTAGTCGCCGGTGGTGGTGACAGCTTCGGCGCCGCTGCTCACGAGAGTCGAGAACGGTACGCGTCCACCGCAGCTGACGAAGGCCTCGATCACCGCGCCGCTCTGCGCGATCGCGGCGACCCCTCCGCGTCGCACCTGGCCGGGAACGGTGCCGATGTACGGCATCGCGCCGGTGACGAGGTCGACAACACCCATGCAGTTCGGTCCGACCACCGAGATGCCCGTGACGTCGGAGAGGGTGGCCAGTGAGGCGGTTAGGTCGGTGGCTGCTCCTCCGGAGTCGGTGAAGCCGCCGCCGGGAACGATCACGGCGCCGGCCCCGATGGCAGCTGCCTCCTCCGCGATCGCCTGGACGCGCGCGGTTCCGACCAGGGCGACGACTGCGTCCGGTGCGGTGCCAAGGTCGGAGAGTGAGGCAACCGTGGGGACGCCCGCGACTTCGGCGTACTTGCCGTTCACTGGAACGATGAGCCCACCGAAGCGGTGATCGGCGCAGTTGCGCTGCACGATCTGGCCGGCGAACGAGCGCGGGCTCGCGCCGACGACGGCGATCGATCGCGGGCGCAGTGTGGCGGCGAGAGCTGCCTGCGTCGGCTGGCGGGTGCGGCTGGCGTCCATGCATTAAGCGTCGAGTGTCGGCGGGGCGGCGACCAGCGGCAAAGTGTTCTGACTGACACCCGATGACGCGACACTCTGCCCCTTGGTGTCAGAGTGCAGGTGAACAAGACTGGTCGTGTTCCCAATCCTTGGAGTCTCTTGATGTCGAGCATTCCGGCCACCTTCGCCGCCTTCGTCGCACAGAAGGATGGCGACGCCGTCGTCCGCGAGGTACGGCAGATCTCGGTCGACGATCTCGGTGAAGGTGACGCCGTCATTCGCGTCACGTGGTCGTGCGTCAACTACAAGGACGGTCTCGCCACTTTGGCGAATGGCAGGGTCGCCCGTATCGACCCGATCATCCCCGGCGTCGACATGGCCGGCGAGATCGTCGAGCCGGGTGACTCCGGGCTCGCCGTTGGCACCGAGGTGATCGCGCACGGGTACGACCTCGGCGTCGCGCACCACGGCGGCTACACCGAGTACGCGCGCGTCCCGTCACAGTGGTTGGTGCCGCTGCCGGACGGTTTGACCGCCAAGCAGGCGATGGCCGTCGGCACGGCTGGCTTCACGGCTGCGTTGTCGGTGCACGCGCTCGAGCGCCACGGCCTGAAGCCGGGCACGGGGCCAGTGCTGGTGACCGGTGCGACTGGTGGCGTCGGCTCGGTGGCCGTCGGCATCCTCGCCGACCGCGGATACGAGGTTGCCGCGTCCACGGGCAAGCCGGATGCCGAAGGGTTCCTGAAGGGACTCGGCGCCACCGAGATCATCGGCCGCGACGAGACGTCCGGTCCGGGCAAGCCACTCGAACGTGAGCGTTGGGCCGGGGCCGTTGACTGCGTTGGTGCCTCGACGCTGCCGTACATCCTGCGCACGCTGAAGTACGGCGGCGCCGTCGCGGCGTCCGGCAACACCAGCGGCATCGGGCTGGAGACGACCGTCTTCCCATTCATCCTGCGCGGCGTTGCCCTACTGGGCATCGACTCGGTAGCGATGCCGATCGAAGAGCGTCGCGCGGTGTGGCAGCGGATCGCCACCGACCTGCGTCCGCGCGGTCTGGACGACATCGGCTCGCGCGAGGTCTCACTCGCCGAGTTGCCGAGCGCCTTGGACGACGTCCTCGCCGGCGCGAACACCGGTCGCACGCTCGTGCGCCTCTAGCTTCGGGATGCGTCGCGCACGCCGCCGCCGTGCGCCGTCTCGCGCCGCTACGAGAGTTAGCCCTGGATTCGGGCTCGACCGGGGCAATTTTCCGCGGCTAACTCTCGTACGGTGCTGATTGTGCGAGGCTGAAGGCATCCAACTTGAGGGGGACGCGATGACCGGACCGCTCGTCGCCGAATCGGCCGAGGCCGGACGCCTGGGCTGGACCTCCCGCGCGCTCGTGATCGGCGTCATCGTCGCACTTGTGGCGGCGGTCAAGGGGTTCTGGCTCGGTTCTCTGTGGGGCGGCCGCACGCAGACGGCGACCGCCTACTGCAGCGCGCTTGGCGCCGCGCTCTTATGCGGGGATGAGCCGGGTTCGGGTGACTACGGCGGCCCGGCCAGCGTGGCCTGGACCCAAGACGGCGCGTTTCGCATGGATGGATTGCCGGACTGTCTCGATCGTCGTGACTCGATGATCCAGGTGGTGATCGGCTACGAAGAGGTCGAGGCCGACGGGGTCCGGTTGAATCGGGTCACTTGGGTTGACTGCGACTCAGCTGTTCCCGTTCGCTGATCCCGAAAGTGGCTTGCCCTCCTGTCGGGGGCTCCGGTTAGGGTCGCCCGATGACCTCTTCCACGGATTCTTCCGCCCCTGAGACGACCAACAACACCCCCGCCATCTCGGCCAATGGCCTGGTCAAGACCTTCACCGGCCGGTCCGGCACCGTGGAGGCGGTGCGCGGCGTCGACCTCACCGTGCAGCCCGGTGAGGTGTTCGGCTTCCTCGGCCCCAACGGCGCCGGCAAGTCGACCACCGTCCGCATGCTCACGACGCTGACCGGGATTACTGGTGGGTCGGCGACGGTGGCCGGTGTCGACGTCTCGTCCGACCCCGACGGCGTCCGGCACAAGATCGGTGTCGCCTTGCAGGAGGCCGGCCTCGACATGCGCCAGACCGGCCGTGAGCTGGTGGTGCTGCAGGCCAGGCTCTTTGGCCTTTCGCGGGCAGACGCTGGCGAGCGTGCCCAAGAGCTCCTCGAGCTGGTCGACCTCACCGACGCGGCCGACCGGTTGATCAAGGGTTACTCCGGCGGCATGAAGCGGCGGCTCGACCTCGCCTCCGCCCTCGTTCACCGACCAGAGGTCCTCTTCCTCGACGAGCCGACCACCGGCCTCGACCCTGCGAGCCGCCTCGTCGTGTGGGACGAGGTCCGCCGCATCAATGAGAAGGGCACCACCGTGTTCCTGACCACGCAGTACCTCGAAGAGGCCGACCAGCTCTGTGAGCGGCTGGCCATCATCGACGACGGTAAAATCGTCACCGAGGGGACGCCGGCCAGCCTCAAGGCTGAACTGAAGGCGCGTCGTGGCCTGGAGAGCGACCCGACCCTCGAGGACGTATTCCTTGACGTCACCGGTCGCCGGCGAGAACGCGGCGCTGGCGAGGTCAGCGAGGTGGCGTCATGAGAACCGTCCTCGTCCTTGGCGAGCGTGCTGTCCGCGAAGCGAAGCGGACGCCGGACGCTCTGCTACCGACGCTGCTCATCCCGATCTTCTTCCTCATCGTCAACACTGGCCAGGCAGCGAAGATCTTCCCGACCGGGAGCACTCCCTGGCTGGAGGGACAGGGCTACGCGGCCTTTCAGCTGCCGGCGACGTTGCTGCTTGCGGCTTCCTTCGGTACGGCTGCCCTCTACTTGGTGGAGGAGATCGAGAACGGCTACTTCGACAAGCTGCGGGCGACCCCGATCTCGCGTGGGTCGCTAGCGATGGGGCGGCTCTCGGCCGAGGCGCTCAAGTCGACGCTGATGACGATCGTGATCCTGGTGATCGCCTTCCCGTTCGGGATAAGGATCGCCAGCGGCGTCATCGGTGTCGTGCTGCTGATCCTGCTGACCGCTGGTTGGGCCGTCGGCTACTCCGGCTTCCTGCAGTTCGTGGCGCTGAAGACGCGGAACGCCGCTGCCACGAACTCGGCAGGGCTGATCTTCTTCCCGCTTCTCTTCCTGACGCCCAACTTCGTGCCGCGTGGGTTGTTGGCGCGTCCGATGGAGATCGCAGCGACGTTCAACCCGGTCACTTACGTGATGGAGGCGCTGCGTTCGTTGATCCTGGTCGACCTCGACTGGCCGGTGATCGGTGTGGGATTCCTGGTGACGGGGGGTTTTGTGGCGCTCACGCTCTGGATGAACATCAGGACGATGGCCAAGTACGACTGAGGGTTCGGGCGCCGCGATGCGCCCATACATGCAGGTCAGCCGTGTGCCGCCCGGCCACCCACTGCTTAGATGCGGGACTTCCTCTGCGGACACCCATAAACAGGGCTGCACCCTTCTGGTCATACTTAGGACCATGTCGACAATGTCGCTGGCCGAGGCGAAGGCCCACCTGTCGGAAGTCGTTAGGCGGGTGAGCACGCAGCATGAGCGGGTGACCGTCACAGTGCACGGGCACGCGTCCGCTGTTCTGCTCGCGCCCGAGGATCTGGAACGTCTCGAGGAGACGATTGCCGTGCTCGCAGACAACGAGCTGCTGCTTCAGCTGGCTCAGGCCGAAGCCGACGTCGCTGCCGGGCGGGTCGAGACCGCCGACGAACTGGCACAGGCGATGCGTCGGCACCGAACGACCACGTGACCCAGAGGAACCCTTTCAGCTGGCTATCACGGCGACCGCGCGACGCCATCTGGCCGAGCAGCTCCCAGAAGCCATCGCGTTCGCCGCGCACGAGTTCATCATCGGGCCACTCCTTGCTAACCCGTACCGGGTCGGCAAGCGCCTGATGCCCCCGCTCGATGATCGGCACAGCGCGCGTCGCGGCACCTACCGCGTCCTCTACCGGATCGACGACGGCATCCACCTCGTTTCCGTCCTTGCTTTCGGACCACGATCCGACATCTACCGACCCCAATAGCCCGAAACATGTCAAACGGATGCCGCCGGCCCGGTCAGCTACAGCGGATGGGTCTGGTCATACAGTCCTATGGAACCGCTGTTCCACAAGGTGGATCGCCCCCGTTCGGCGCGTGGTATTTCGACGTCAAGAGGCTTACCCTGAGACAAATGACTGAACGGTCACTCAGTGAAATCCCGGGGGCTGCGCCGCATGCGGACGCGGGCCCAGATGCCGCACGGGTCCGAGCGATCGCGGAGGCTCGCAGTGGCGAGCCCGGGCCGCTGATGGAGATCCTCCACGACATCCAGCACGACGTCGGCTACCTACCGCCGAGCACTATGCCGGTGCTCGCCGACGTACTCAACCTCAGCCGCGCCGAGGTGCACGGCGTCGTCTCGTTCTACTCCGATTTCCGCATCAGCCCCCCCGCTACCATCACCGTGGCGATCTGCCGCGGTGAGGCATGCCAGGCGGTGGGCGCCGAGGCTCTCGTCGATCATGCGAAGACCAAGCTCGGTGTCGAGGTCGGCGAGCAGAGTGCCGATGGTTCGGTCGGGCTCGAACAAATCTTCTGCTTCGGCAACTGTGCGCTCGGGCCGACCGCCACCGTCGCTGGTCGGCTCCGCGGCAGGCTCACCCCTGCCTCACTCGACGCCCTCATCGACGAGGCAACGCCAGGAGCACGCCAGTGACTGTCACCGTCTACGTTCCCCGCGACTCCTCGGCCCGAGCGGTCGGCGCCGACGAGGTCGCTGTTGCACTCACTGCTGAGGCCGCCAGACGCGCTGACGACATCCGCATCGTGCGCAACGGGTCACGCGGCATGCTCTGGCTCGAGCCGTTCGTCGAGGTCGACGTCGACGGCACCCGGATTGGCTACGGCCCGGTTCAGGCTGGCGACGTCGCCGAGCTGCTCGGCGCGGGTCTGCTGAGCGGCGCCGACCACCCGCTGAAGCACGGAGCGGTCGACGAGCTCTCCTGGCTCTCCCGCCAGGACCGACTCATGTACGCACGAATGGGTGTCATCGACCCGCTCGACCTTTCCGACTACCAGGCGCACGGCGGGCTTGTTGGCCTTCGCAAGGCCGTGGCCATGTCTTCGCAAGACGTCGTCGATGTGGTGTCAGCGTCAGGGCTGCGCGGCCGTGGCGGTGCCGGCTTCCCGGCCGGCCGTAAGTGGCAGACGGTCCTCGGTGCGCCAGGTGAACCCAAGTACATCTGCTGCAACGCAGACGAAGGCGACAGCGGCACGTACGCCGACCGAATGCTGATGGAGGGCGACCCGTTCACCCTTCTGGAGGGCATGACGATCGCCGGCCTCGCCGTCGGCGCCACGCAGGGCTACATCTACCTGCGCTCGGAGTACCCCGACGCGCGCGACATCCTGGGTGCAGCCATCGACGCCGCGCGTGAGTTCGGTTGGCTCGGCGACGACGTCCTCGGCAGCGGGAAGGCTTTCGACGTCAACATCCGGATGGGCGCCGGCGCCTACATCTGCGGCGAAGAGACGTCGATGCTCGACAGCCTTGAGGGCAAGCGCGGCATGGTGCGCGCCAAGCCACCGCTACCGGCGCTCGAGGGGCTCTTCGGCAAGCCGACCGTCGTTAACAACGTGCTCACTCTTGGCAGCGTCCCGTTCGTGCTCGCCGAAGGGGCGGACGCCTACGCGTCCCGCGGTCTTGACCGCTCGCTCGGCACGCAGATCTTCCAGCTCGCCGGTAACATCAAGCAGGGCGGCGTCGTCGAGCTCGGGTTCGGCGTCACGCTGCGCGAGCTGGTTGAGGACTTCGGCGGCGGCACGGCGTCCGGCCGCCCGATTCGGGCGATCCAGGTGGGTGGCCCGCTCGGCTCCTACCTGACCGCAGACCAGCTCGACCTGCCACTGGAGTACGAAACCTTCGCTGCGGCCGGCGCAATGGTTGGCCACGGCGGAATCGTCGTGCACGATGACACTGTGGACATGGCGCAGATGGCGAGGTTCGCCATGGAGTTCTGCTCCGAGGAGTCGTGCGGTAAGTGCACGCCCTGCCGGGTCGGTTCGACGCGTGGTGTCGAGGTCATCGACAAGATCACCGCTGGCGACGACCGCACCGGCAACCTCACGCTGCTGCTCGACCTGTGCGACGTGATGACCGACGGCTCGCTCTGTGCGATGGGCGGCCTCACTCCGATGCCAGTTCGCAGCGCGCTCACCAAGTTCCCCGAAGACTTCGGCCTGACGGCTCAGGAGGTCACCTCATGACACTGCTTCACGAGCCGGCCGGACGCGTGCTGTCCGACATGGGAACCCCTGAGGTTCCTGGTGAGCCAACCGTCGAGGTTGAGATCGACGGCGTTGCCGTCACCGTGCCCGAGGGCACCTCGATCATGCGTGCTGCGGCTGAGGCCGGCATCGACGTCCCTAAGCTTTGCGCCACCGACACGTTGAAGTCGTTCGGTTCGTGTCGGGTGTGTCTGGTTGAGATCGAAGGACGGCCAGGGGCGCCGGCCTCCTGTACGACGCCTGTCGCACCGGGCATGAAGGTAGCGACCAGCACGCCGAAGGTCGACAAGCTGCGCCAGGGCGTCGTCGAGCTCTACCTCTCTGACCATCCCGAGGGCAGCTGCGCCGAAGGTGCGTGCGAGCTGCACGCAATGGCAGAGACCGTTGGGCTCACTGACGTTCGCTACGGCCAGGAGGGCCACAACCACCTCAACATCGAGGTGGACGCCTCCAACCCCTACTTCACCTTCGACCCGAAGGCGTGCATCGTCTGCTCGCGCTGCGTGCGCGCCTGTGACGAGGTGCAGGGCACTTTGGCGCTCACCGTCGAGGGGCGTGGCTTTGAGTCGCTGATCTCGGCGTCCGGCACATCGTTCATGGAGTCGGAGTGCGTCTCGTGCGGCGCCTGCGTGCAGGCCTGCCCGACGACCGCGCTGCAGGAGAAGAGCATCATCGAGCTCGGCATGCCTACCCGCACGGTCAAGACCACCTGCGCGTACTGCGGAGTCGGCTGCTCATTCGACGCAGAGATGCGCGGCGACGAGCTGGTACGCATGACGCCGT
>JANLWJ010000097.1:0-1622 GCA_031364455.1 Actinomycetes bacterium
CACCAGCCCGACGCCGGGGACACATCACCCGAGTTCGAACACATGTTCGATTCTAGGTCACGGCGCCGACAAGGTCAACCCCCACGTCGCCCTTGGGGACGCGGCCACCGTGATGACCGTGACGACCGTGACGACCGTGGATGGTTGGATCGCTGGCATGACAACTGTGGTGCTGTTTCACTCCGTGCTCGGTGTGCGTAAGGGCGTCCTGGACGCCGCGGATCGCTTGCGCGGTGCGGGGCACGACGTCGTCCTGCCGGATCTCTTCGACGGGCGCACGTTCGACGTGTACGAGCCCGCCCTCGAGTTCGCACTCAAGGAAACGGGCTTCCCTACGCTTCTCGGCCGCGCGGTGGACGCGGTAACTGACGTGCCTGACGGCTTCGTCGTCGCCGGCTTCTCACTCGGTTGCGCCATGGCCGCCTACGTCGCGACGCAGCGGCCGGTCTCTGGCGTGCTCATGATCGCCGGGGCCATTCCAGTGACGGGATTCGGCGAGGGCGTCAGGTGGCCGGTTGGCGTTCCCGCGCAGACGCACGCGACCGTCGATGATCCCTGGCGTGAGCAGGAGGAGATCGACGAGGCGGTCCGCGATGTCGAGGCCGGCGGTGGGAGGATCGAGGTCTTCGACTACTCCGGGTCCGGACACCTCTTCACCGACCCGACGCTGCCGGACGAGTACGACGCAGCCACGACGAAGCTCTTCTGGAGTCGCGCGTTGCCGTTCGTGGCGGCGTGCGGGGTGGGCTGACTGCTGCCGCGAGCCGCTAGATCCGGCCTTCGCCCACCTCGATCGACACGGTGACGACATCCCCGTCGCCCTTGCCGCGCCTGACCTTCTTCGGAACCGCAAGTAGCCAGCCGGAGTTCTTGTCGCGCCACACACTCGTCTTCCAGGTGATGCCGTCCACTATGGCGATCACCGGAACCCGGCCGAATGCTCCTGCGAAGTCGGGAGCCAGCTCTTCGGATACGCGAACGAAGTGCCAGGCGGCGGGACCGTCCCACTCGACCAGTTCCGCGTCAAAGGATCCCGGCGTGCATCCCGACGAGAACTGCTTGAAGCTGAGAGTGCACCTGCAGTTTCTGCAGGATCGACTTCACATGGCCGCGAAGGGTGCTCTCCTGGAGGTGCAGTCGCTCCGCGAGGACGCTGACACTCATCCCTTTGGCAAGTCCACGCAACACTTGGCGTTCGCGGTCGGTGAGATACCGGGCCATGTCGCCGGCGTCCGAACTGTTGGGGATCCCCCACTCTTCACCCGCTGCGGATGGAGCCGCATCGAATCCTGCCTCGGGAGGGACCATCTGCCGTGCGGACGCCTCTCGGCTCACCAGAACCGCAAACCTTCCGCGAGCGGTGGTGAGAACCCGGACGCTCGTCTCAAGCCAGCGATAGCCGCCGTTGCGTTGCCTGGCGCGGTGGATTCGTCGCACGCACCCACCGGTGGCAAGTGCCTGCCTGCTGGCACCGACAAGCACGTCGGCGTCATTGGGAAGGTTGGTATATGTGACCGAGTGTCCTTCCACCTCGGCAGGCCCACATCCCAGCAGCTCGTGGGTAGCGCCCGAGGCGTAGACAACGACGTTCCGCTCATCGGAGATGCGAACGAGGTCGGGGG
>JANLWJ010000098.1:0-12048 GCA_031364455.1 Actinomycetes bacterium
TCGTTCCAGACCTCGACGTCGTACTGGGTGTCGAGGTCCTCGTACACGAGTACGTCCGAAGATGCATCCGCGCCGAGCGAGTGGCGCCATACCTGGTAGGGCCGGTAGACCTCGTCGTGCACGACGTAGAAGAAGGTCGAGCTGTCCGCCGACCAGGCAGCGCCGTAGTAGGTGTGCGCGACCGTGTCGGGCAGGTCGGTCCCGGTAGCGATGTCCCGGAAGCGCAGCTCATAGACCTCGTCACCGGTCTCGTCGACCGAGTACGCGAGGTACTGGCCGCTGGGGCTGACCGAGCGAACCCCCACCTCCACGTAGTGGCCCGGTTCGACCAACTTGTTGTGGTCGAGGACGACTGACTCGTTGCCGGCGCTGTCCGCGCGGCACAGTTGCGGGTGCTCCTGCCCCTCGAGTTCGCGAGTGAAGTACTCGCAACCGTGCTCGCGCCAGCGCGCCGACTCTTCGGTGGTGGGGACGCGTTCGGACATCTCCCGCGTGAGCTCATCGGTCAGCAGCCGGAGAGGCGCCATCTGCTGGTCGTAGTACGCGCGCTCGGCTCGTAGGTACGCCAGCGACTCATCGCTGGTCTTGTCCTTCAGCCAGGAGTAGGGATCGGGTCGCTCCACCCCGTGTTCGCGGTGGGTGTGCGGGTGCTGTGGCGCGACGGGTGGCTGACTCATAACTCAGGACGCTACCAACGGACTGCTAGTGCAGCAGCGCGCGGATGACTTCGGCGTCCAACCCGTAGAGGGTGTTGCCCTTCCGTCCGACCACCGTCGGCGCCATCAGCATCGAGTTCAGGACCGACTCTTCAGTGGCGTCGACGACCGCCTCGAAGAACGGGTCGAGCCCGCGCCCGGCCACGGGCGGCCTCGCCGTCGCGGAAACGCTGCCGCGCTGCTGCCGCAACCCGGTGGCGAAAGCCATAAAGATCTCACCGCTGCCGTGGTGCCCCGTCGACCCGGTGCGCGCCAGGCCAAGGCCAGCTCGCGTTGCCAGCCGCTCGCAGCCTGCGTGGTCGATCGGAGCGTCGGTGCCAACGATGACGATGCATGAGCCCTTCGGTCCAGGGTCGGCGGCAACGCCAGGGGCGGCGTCAGCTGGGTTCGGGATCCGACGCCCCACCGCGACGCCGTCCACCGTCAGCCTGCCGAACTCGCCGAAGTTGGACATCACGAGCACGGCCACCGTATGACCCGACGGCAGGACCCGCGATGACGTCCCGATCCCGCCCTTGTGACCGAGGCAGGCCATCCCAGTGCCGCTACCGACCGCTCCCTCGGCAGGTGGCGCGGTGCCGCCGATCGATGTCCGGGCCGCGGCGAGTGCAGCAGCGACGTCTGACTCCTCGACCTGCATCGCGCGAGGCTCGTTGACGAAGGAGTCGTCGCACTCGGCGACGACCGGGATCATCACGTCGTCGGCGCCGATCGTGGCGTTCTCGGCCATCAACAGCCGGCAGGCGGAGTCGTAGACGCGACCCAGCTGCATCGTCGACGTCAAGAAGATGGGTGACTCGAGCAGTCCCCACTCACCAGCGGTGAGGAAGCCGGTCATCTCACCAGCGCCGTTGAGCACGACAGCACCGAAGGGGGTCGGTGCACCGAAAGTGTCACCTCCTGGGTCGACCACCGTCACCCCGGTGCGAGCGACGCCACGACCCTCCGGCGGCGCCGGCTCGTCACGCCAAACGGTGGCGTGACCGACGCCGACACCTGGTACGTCGAGCATCGAGTTGGTCAGTCCGATGGGCAGAACGCCGACGGCTGCATCTAGATCTCGGAAGCGAGGCACCGTGACATCATGCCGAACATGACACTGAGAACGCCGGTGGTGTGGTCAGACGCGTGCCTCCTTCACGATCCGAAGGGCGAAGTGTGGGTCGGTGTCACGATCGAGGGCACCGAGATTGCCGCTCGCGCCGAGGTCATCAGAGCAGCCCTGGAGGAGGCCGGCGCACCGGTAGCCCCCGCCTCGGCCCACGACGACACCGTGCTGGACGCGGTCCACGACCGTGGCCTGGTCAAGTGGCTCAGCACATGTACGACCGACTGGGAGCGGGACGGTTTCCCCACCAACCCAGGTCAGGACCGCGTGGTCCCGTACGTCTTCCCCACCGAGGCGATGCTCAGGGGGATGCCACTGCGCTCCCCCGTAGCCGTCCACGGACGAGCCGGCCAGTACGCCTACGACACCATGACGCTGGTCGGCCCCGGCACCTGGGAGGCCGCCAGAGGCGCAGTGGACGCAGCACTCACCGCCGTCGACCTCGTGGCGTCCGGGGTCCACGACGTCGTCTACGCCCTCTGCCGCCCGCCGGGCCACCACGTCACGGTCAGCGGCTACGGCGGTTCCTGCTACCTCAACAACGCGGCCGTCGCGGCCCAGGCCCTGCGCGGCAAGGGTCACGAGCGAGTGGCGATCGTCGACATCGACGCCCACCACGGCAACGGGACGCAGATGATCTTCTACGACCGGTCTGACGTGTTCTACGGCTCGGTCCACGTCGACCCAGCAGCCGGGTGGTTCCCGCACTACGTCGGACACGCCGACGAGGCAGGACGCGATGCGGGAGTCGGGGCCAACCGCAACATCCCGCTCGCCGAAGGCACTCCTGATGACCCCTGGCTCGACGGCGTCACGGCGCTAGCCGACGACGTGCGGACCTACGGCGCCACGGCCCTCGTCGTCTCCCTCGGTGTCGACGCCGCGATCAACGACCCCGAGAGCCCGCTACAGATCACCGAGAACGGCTACCGAGCAGCGGGTGAGCAGCTCGCTGCGCTGGGTCTGCCCACCGTCGCAGTTCAGGAGGGCGGCTATCACCTACCCTCTCTCGGAAGATTGGTGGTCGCGACGATCACCGGATTGGAGACCCGCGGGTGAAGGCAACGCCGGTGATCACGGGGGCTCTGACGGTGGCGCTCGCCGCCACGTTGCCGGCACTCCTGCCCTCCACGTCGTCGGCCGCCATCGACGACCTGGCCCCGAGCCCGACTTCCCGGCAGGCGCCGGCCCATCGGCTCGTCATCGAGCTCTCCTCACCCGGACCCGCTGCACGCGCGACCGCGACCGCGACCGCGACCAGCGAAGCAGCTCGCGTCTCGAGTCGGCAGCCCACGCCACTGGGCGGTGGCTGGTACCTGCTCCGTGGGGTGGACGACCTGGACGCCGCACGGGCGACCCTCGCTGCCAGCTCGGACGTGCACACCGTGCAGGTCGACCACACTCGCCGCGCCTTTGGTGACAGGTTCTACCGGAAGTACCAGCGATACCTCCGCGCCTCCATGGACGTCGACCAGGCATGGCGACGCAGCTCAGGACGCGGCGTCACGGTCGCCGTTGTCGACACCGGTGTCGACCCCAGGCACGAAGACCTGCCCAAGCTGCTGAAGGGGCACGACTTCGTCTCCAACGACGGAAACGCCTCAGACGGAAACGGTCACGGAACCTTCGTCGCGGGAGTCATCGCTGCTCAGCGCAACAACGGGCGTGGTATCGCCGGCGTCAGCCGGGCCTCGATCCTCCCCGTCCGGGTGCTCAACTCCCGCGGAATCGGCCGAGACTCAGATATCTCGCGCGGAATCCGCTGGGCCGCGAACGAAGGTGCCGACATCATCAACATGTCGCTCGGCGGAGGACGCACCAGCCGTCTCCTCAAGGACGCCGTCCGGTACGCCACCCGCAAGGGCAGCCTTGTGGTGGCTGCCAGCGGGAACAGCGGAGGGACGCGTCCGATGTACCCGGCCGCCTACCCCCAGGCCGTCGCGGTCGGAGCCACCGACATCGACGACCAGATGACCTGGTTCACCGACCACGGCCCGTGGCTCGACCTGGTGGCCCCTGGGGTGGACATCGCCTCGACCGTTCCTCACAACGGGTACGCCGTCGGAGATGGGACCTCGTTCTCCTCTCCCTTGGTCGCCGGGTCGGCCGCCTTGGCACTGTCCGAGCACCGCCGCTGGTCGGTCGACCAGCTGCGTGCCGCCCTGCTTCGCGGCGCAGCCGACGCCGGCCCGGTCGGACCGGACCCCTTCACCGGCCTCGGCGTTCTCGACGTCAATGGCCTGGTGGGCGGGTCAGCAAAGAACGCCGTGGCGAGCACCGGGCCAACGCCCGGTGTCATACCGGTGGCGGCCCGGCCTCTTCGCGGTGACTCGATCGTCCCCGCCTCCAGCCCCGAGGGCACCGACCGCTGGTTCCGCCTCGACATCGCGAGCCCGACCAAGGTTTCGGTATCAGCGGACATGGGCAGGGCACGGAGTGGTGTGCTGAGGGGCGATATCGAGCTCAGCCTGTACGACGCTTCGCTCGGTCGGCTCGACGTGGCCAACGCGCGCTCCGGCCCCGGAAGAGAAACCGTGCAAGCCGTTGTCGATGACTCCGTCTACGTCAGGGTGCGCAACCTCAGGGATACCCGTTGGCCGTCGACGGTCAACCTCGGCCTCGACACGTCAACAGCCAACGCCGGCAATGTCCAGGTAGGCGGCGCACCTCACCCGGCCCTGGTGGAGACAACCCCGCTCCCAGAGTCGTACGGTGCTGCGCGATCGGCCGACATCGGGCTGCTGTTCGGCTCCGACGTGGCACCGGGAAGCGTGAACCCGAGCACGGTGCAGCTGGTCGACGGCGAGTCAGGGCAACCCTTGGCCCGCGCGGTCGCGGTCTCGGGCAATACGCTGATCCTCACGCCCGATGCCCGGCTCGGCTCGACGCGCAACTACGCCGTTGTGCTGGGCGGGCTCCGAACCACCGGCGGCCGATCCATCGCCGATGTCCGCGTTGGCTTCCGCACCGCCAGCTGACCTTCGTCGGACTATCACCAGGGGATCGGTTGGCGGTCCTCCCACAACACGCCGGTCGGCGCGCCATCGGAGTCCCGTGTCGCGAGCCAGACGATGGTGTCGGCCCCTTCCTCGGCCGAGCGCGGAGCTTCGGGGCCCCCCATGTCGGTGCGGCAGTGGGCCGGGCACATCGCGTCAACCAGGACTCCCCTGCGACCGAACCCGGTCTCGGCAGCGAAGTTACGGGTGAGCGCGTTCAGCGCGGCCTTACTCACCCGGTAGGGCGCCAGTCCGCCGGCCAGCCCAGGGCCGGTGAAGCGGCCCAGGCAGGCCGAGACGTTGATCACCCGTCCGCGTCGACGTTCGGCCATCTGCGGACCGAACTGGCCAATCATGTGGATGGTGCCGAAGAGGTTGACGTCGATAACTCGGCGCCACTCGTCGGGGGTCGCCCGCAGCGTCTTGGCCATCCGGTCGCTCATGACCCCAGCGGAGTTGACGAGCACCTCGACCGGCCCGAAGGCCACGAGGTCGGCGCCGAGGCGTGCGACGTCTGCGGCATCGGCGACATTGCAGACGTAGTCGACGACGTCGTGGCCGGCAGCGACCAGCTCCGCTGCCGTGAGGGCGACCCGGTTTGCGTCCTGACCGACGATCACGACAGTGAACCCGCGCTCGGCCAGCGCCGTCGCGGCAGCTCGACCGATCCCCCTACTACCGCCGGTGACGAGGGCGACTCCTGACCCATCCATGCCCCAACGGTCGGGGACGAAGCAGCCTCGCGCAAACGCGCGGGACGTCCGACCCGGTGTTCGGGCCGCTGCGGGGATACCCTGACGGACGAGACGACGACGCGAGCGAGGGGTAGCAGCGCGAGGATGACCACCCAGCAGCAGTCAGCGGCAGCTCAGTTCGGGCCCAACCAATGGCTCGTGGACGAGCTGTACCAGCAGTACCTGGCCAACCCCGACTCGGTCGACCCGGCCTGGCACGGGTTCTTCGAGGACTACCGCCCAGGCGACGGCACCGGCGGTCCGGCCGCCGTGCCGGTCCCACCGACTGACGCTGACGCTGTCCACATGGAACCAGCACCACCGTCTCCAACCATGCCACCCGACGTCCCAGCGGCCCCGGTTCCTGCACGGCCATCGGCCACTCCATCGGCAGCAGCCCCACCGACCGCTCCGACGACGGTGGCTGAGGACGTCGACACCCAGGTACTTCGAGGACCGGCCGCCCGCGTCGTGACCAACATGGAGGCATCGCTGGCGGTCCCCACCGCGACGAGTGTCCGGTCAATCCCGGCCAAGCTGCTCATCGACAACCGCACGGTGATCAACAACCACCTGCGCCGCAGCCGTGGCGGCAAGGTTTCTTTCACCCACATGATCGCCTGGGCAGTGGTCCAAGCGCTCAAGGCGATGCCCGCCATGAACGCCAGCTACGCCGAGCTCGATGGCAAGCCAGTGATCGCGCACCCGGAGCGGATCAACCTCGGGCTGGCCATCGACCTCGCCAAGCCGGACGGCACCCGCCAGCTGCTCGTGCCGGCGATCAAGGCCGCCGAGACGATGGACTTCACCGGCTTCTGGTCGGCGTACGAAGACCTCATCCGCAGGGCCAGGGCCGGCAAGCTCGGCGTCGACGACTTCGTCGGCACCACGATCAGTCTCACCAACCCTGGCACCATCGGCACGGTCCACTCGGTGCCCCGCCTCATGCAGGGGCAGGGGGCAATCGTCGGCGTCGGGGCACTTGAGTACCCGGCCGAGTACCAAGGCGCTTCTCCGGAGACCCTGGCCCGGCTCGCAGTGAGCAAGACACTGACGCTGACGTCGACGTACGACCACCGGGTCATCCAGGGCGCCCAGTCGGGCGAGTTCCTCAAGCGCATCCACGCGCTGCTGCTGGGCGATGACGACTTCTACGACGTAGTCTTCGCCGCACTCCGCATCCCCTACGAGCCGATCCGCTGGGTCAGCGACATCAGTGCGTCCCACGAGGACGACATCAACAAGACAGCGCGCGTGCAAGAGCTGATCCACGCCTACCGCGTGCGCGGTCACCTGATGGCCGACACCGACCCGCTTGAGTACGAGCAGCGCCGTCACCCCGACCTCGACCTCGTCAACCACGGGCTGACGCTCTGGGACCTCGACCGCGAGTTCGCGACCGGTGGCTTCGGCGGCGAGCCATTGATGACGCTGCGCGTCATCCTCGGCGTGCTGCGCGACTCGTACGCGCGCACGATCGGCATCGAGTACATGCATATCCAGGACCCGGATCAGCGGGCCTGGATCCAGGCCCGCTTCGAACGTGGACATAGCCACCCGACGGCCGATGAGCAGCTGCACATCCTCAGGCGCCTGAACGCCGCTGAAGCCTTCGAAGCGTTCCTTCAGACCAAGTACGTCGGCCAGAAGCGGTTCTCGCTCGAGGGCAGCGAGTCGGTCATCCCCCTGATCGACGAGCTCATCACATCGGCTGCGCACGCCGGCCTTCACGAGGTCGCGATCGGTATGCCCCACCGCGGACGTCTGAACGTGCTCGCGAACATCGTCGGCAAGTCGTACGGCCAGATCTTCCGCGAGTTCGAGGGCAACCTCGACCTCGATGCGGTCCAAGGCTCCGGCGACGTCAAGTACCACCTCGGCGCCGAGGGAACATTCACCGCGCCGGACGGTTCGACCATCGACGTCTCGCTGGTCTCCAACCCAAGCCACCTCGAAGCTGTCAGTCCGGTCCTGGAAGGGTTTGCCCGCGCCAAGCAGGACATGCTCGGTCTGGGTGAGTCCGGCTTCACCGTGCTGCCCGTTCTGATGCACGGCGACGCCGCCTTCGCCGGGCAGGGAGTCGTCGCCGAGACGCTCGAGCTCTCGCAGCTGCGCGGCTACCGCACCGGCGGGACCGTTCACGTCGTCGTCAACAACCAGGTCGGCTTCACCACCTCACCGGCCGCTGCACGCTCCAGCGTCTACGCCACCGACGTAGCCCGCGCGGTCCAGGCGCCGATCTTCCACGTCAACGGCGACGACCCCGAAGCCGTTGTCCGTGTGGCGCAGGAGTCCTTCGAGTTCCGGCGCGCCTTCAAGAAGGACGTCGTCATCGACCTCGTCTGCTACCGCCGGCGCGGGCACAACGAGGCCGACGACCCGTCGCTGACCCAGCCACTGATGTACAACGTGATCGACGCCAAGCGCTCTGCGCGCAAGCTGTACACCGAGGCGCTCATCGGGCGCGGCGACATCACCGTCGAAGAGGCCGAAGGCGCGCTGCGCAACTACCAGGAGCAGCTGGAGAAGGTCTTCCGCGAGACGCGTGAGGCCGCCGAGAACATCGACGAGACCATTGAGCCGGCCAGTGAGGTCGAGCAGCGCGGTGAGGTCACCCTCGCGCCTCAGACGCCAGAACGAGATGTGGTCACCGCCATCACGCGCGAGACCGTCGACCGAGTCGTCCAGACGCAGCTGCAGCTGCCCGACGGCTTTACCGTGCACCCGAGGCTCACCCCTCAACTGCAGCGGCGCGCGCAGATGGTCCAGGACGACACCATCGACTGGGCCATGGGTGAGACCTTGGCGATCGGCTCCGTGCTCAGCGACGGCATCTCGGTGCGCCTCGCCGGCCAGGACTCGCGGCGCGGGACGTTCGGCCAGCGGCACATGGTCATCATCGACCGGAAGACCGGCTGGGCGTACAAGCCGCTCAAGCGCTGCTACGAGAAGGGCGCGAAGCTCTACGTCTACGACTCACCGCTGTCGGAGTTCGCCGCGATGGGCTTCGAGTACGGCTACAGCGTCGCGCGCCCTGAGGCTCTCGTCATGTGGGAGGCACAGTTCGGCGACTTCGCCAACGGCGCGCAGACGATCATCGACGAGTTCCTCGCACCCGGCGAGCAGAAGTGGGGCCAGCAGTCCGGGCTCGTACTCTTGCTGCCGCACGGCCACGAGGGTCAGGGGCCAGACCACTCTTCGGCTCGGATCGAGCGGTTCCTGCAGCTCTGCGCGCAGGACAACATGACGATCGCCAACCTCACGACGCCGGCGAACTACTTCCACCTGCTGCGCTGGCAGGCGTTGTCGCCGGTGCGGCGTCCACTCGTGGTGTTCACCCCGAAGTCGATGCTGCGGCTCAAGGCCTCGGCATCGGCCACCACAGATTTCACCTCGGGGCACTTCAACCCGGTCTACCCCGACACCGATGCGTCACTGACCGCCGACGGCGTCCGTCGGGTCCTGCTTTGCAGCGGCAAGGTCTACTACGACCTGCTGAAGTACCGCGAGGAGACCGGGCAGACCGACACCGCGATCGTCCGGGTCGAGCGGCTCTACCCCCTGCCGACGAACGAGACGTTCCGGGCCATCGCCAAGTACGGCCAGGCTGAGCTGCGATGGGTCCAGGAAGAACCGGCGAACCAAGGTGCCTGGCCCTTCATGGGGCTCGCCCTTACCGAGGCTCTCGGCCAGCCGATCCGGCCGGTCTCGCGTCCGGCGAGCTCGGCACCGGCCACCGGTTCGGCGCATGCCCACGACTACGAGCAGCGGGCTCTCGTCGAGCGCGCCTTCACCGCCGGCTAGGCCGGCTGCCGTGTACTTCACCGACCGCGGGATCGAGGAGCTCTCCTCCCGACGTGGCGAGGAGCAGGTCAGCATCGCCTGGCTCGCCGACCAGCTGCAGGTCTTCGTCGACCTCAACCCCGACTTCGAGACCCCGATCGAGCGCTTCGCCACCTGGCTCGCCCGACTTGACGACGAATGACCCAGCACAGTCCGAAGACCCTATGCGGGCGATTTTCCGGTCACATACACTAAGTACCGTAGAATCGCCTCTCAGTCGGGCTGCATGTGACTGAATCTCCACCCTGCCGACTAAGGAGAGATCGTGTCCGTCGCCCGCCCCGCCTCCGTCAGCGTCCTCGTCGACGAAGCCCACCAGCAGGCATGGTCGATCCGACCGGAGGTCGCGGCCCAGATGCAGCCGGCACACCCGGGAGACAGCTCGTACGCCAAGGCTGCCGAACTGCTCCGCAGCCGCGACTTCGTGGTTGAGGCGTTCACCGAGGGCCGCCTCACGTCGGACACGCTCGCTGACGTCTCGGTCTTGGTCCTGCCGCACGCCAGCTCACCGAAGTTCGAGGCAACGACCGGCGTCGGCTCAGCCCGCTACGACGACACCGAGGTCGCCGCCATTCACGCGTTCGTGGCGGCCGGCGGCGGGCTCGTGATCCTGGCCGAGTCCGAGCAGGACAAGTACGACTCCAACCTGGCCGACATCGCGGCAAGTTTCGGCATCAGCGTCGAGCACACAACCGTTCAGGACTACCAGCGCCATCACCAGGCACCGAGCTGGGTCGAGTCCGAGATCGCCACTACCCACCCGGTGCTCTCCGATATCGAGAAGCTGGTCTTCTACCGCGCCGGTGCGCTGAGCCCCGACGACGAGGTCACGGTGCTGGCCCGCTCGAGCAAGGCAGCTGCTCCGGCGTCCGCCGCTCTGCTCGCCGCCACAACGATAGGCGAGGGCAGAGTTGTCGTTGCCGCTGACTCTGACCTCTTCGGCGACGACTGCATCGACGCGTTCGACCACGCGCAGCTGTGGGTCAACATGGCCTACTGGGCCGCGCTGCCAACCTTCGCCTCGCAGGTCGACCACCACGCGTCGGCCGCGGTGACCGACCCACATTGGGCCACCCTCAAGACGGCGACCGAGGAGCTCAGGAGCCTTCAGGCGGCCGATGCCACGGTCGACCTCGCCACGACTTCGGTCCGCCAGGTTCAGGCCATCGCCGATCGCATCGCAACGGCCCTCGCCGGTCTCGCTCCGTACTTCCCGCACCAGACCGAATACCTCGCACAGGTGGTCGTCGACCTGGGCGCTTGGATCGACGGCGGCTGCAGCAAGCCCGACTTCGGCTCTGCCCTGTCGCTCTTCCGCCCCGAGCTCCAGCGCGTTGACGGCGTCGAGCACCTTGCCTTCTTCCCGATGTACACCCCCAACGGCTCGCTCGACGTCCGCTTCGACGCACTCATCGTCCGCGTTCCGTGGCCGGCCTGGATCGCCGAGCTGGAGAGCACCGAGTTCGCCAACGACAAGTTCGTGCCCGTCCACCTCGTCGACAACACCGCCGGCTACGACAGCGAGTGCGCGGTCTTCTTCCCCGAGACGGTGAGCGTCGTCGGCGAGGCGGCCAACACCTTCGGCGGCATCTTCTGCGACCGAGAGGCTGCTCGCTACCAGCGTGTGGTGGGCGAGGCGGTGCAGATCACCGGCCTCGAGCTGCCGCCGGCCATCTCGGCGCTGCTCGCCAGCGAGCCGATGACCCGTGACATGTTCGAGCTGTGGGACCTCATCCACGACCGCGCACACAGCCACGGCGAGCTGCCCTTCGACCCGTTCATGATCCGGCAGCGACTGCCATTCTGGATGTACTCGCTAGAGGAACTGCGCTGCGACCTGTCGGCGTTCCACCAGGCGGGCGAGCTCGCCTCTGACTTCCCGTTCGCCGAGTACGTGCAGTACGGCGTCCTCTTCGACCGGCTCTTCCGCTTCCCACTGACCGGCGGGCGGGTGCGCAACTACGACGGCCTCGCGGGCCAGATCCTCTTTGGCTACCTGCACAGCAACGGCATCATCACCTGGCGCAACAACACGCTCACCATCGACTGGGCCCGCCTGCCCGACGGTGTCGACGAGCTGCGCCTGGAGATCGAAGCGCTCTACCGCAGCGGCATCAGCAGCTCGAAGGTGCGCTACTGGATCGCCGCGCATGACCTGGTGAGCAAGTACGTCCAGCCGAACCTCGGTTCACAGTGGACGCCGGAAGCTCGCGCCGGACGCGACGAGGCTGACCACAAGGCCTGGGTCAACCTGGTGAACCCCGACGAGTTCCCGCTGAGCATGTTCTACCAGTCGTTGGGCGCCAAGCTGCTCCCGGCGATCGAGGCCACGTCCAGCGAGGCTGCCGCATGATGGCGCTCGCTGGACGCCGCGTCCTGGTCACCGGTGCGGCTGGCGGACTGGGTCCGACGGTCGTCGCGGCGGCTGGTGCCGCTGGCGCACGCCTGGTGCTGGTGGACGTTGCACAGGACCGTCTGGACGCGCTCGCCGCCGACTTCAGCGACTCGATCGAGAGCACCCACGTCGTCGACCTGCTCGACGACGATGCGGTGAGCGCGTTTGCTGCTGAGGTCACGGCATCGGCACCGATCGACGCCGTGTGGCACCTCGTCGGTGGCTGGCGGGGCGGCACACCGCTCCAAGACCAGTC
>JANLWJ010000424.1:0-13795 GCA_031364455.1 Actinomycetes bacterium
AAACATCGACCAGTGACCTCTCGACGACAACAACCAGGACCAGCAGCGGCCACTCACCTGATCTCATCTGCCCCCGAACCACCAACAAGTCGGGAAGCCATCACCGTCGTCTCATCACCTGCTACCAACACCCACGCTAAACCAAGGCACCGACAACATGCCCGCGTCAGCGTTGGACTCCAAAATGTGACGCCATCGGCTTCAGCTGATCGACACGCGCACGACACGGTCGTCGCCATCGCGGGGGTCGCCACGCCCGTCGGTGTTGCTGGTCGTCAGCCATAGGCTGCCGTCCGGTGCGACCACGACGGTGCGGATGCGTCCCAGCACGCCTTCTAGTGCCGCAGTTGGCTCCTGCGCCGTATCACCGCTCACGGGAATTTCCCAAAGACTTTCGCCCCGCAGGGCGCCCATGTAGAGCACGCCGCCCCGCCAAGCCAGACCGCTGGGGGAGGCCTCGCTGGTCGCCCAGGTGACCTGCGGGTCGACGAAACCGTTCGTCTCGGACACCTCACCACCAACACCCTCGACCTCCGGCCAGCCGTAGTTCTCGCCAGGTTCGATCAGGTTGAGCTCGTCGTAGGCCGACGAGCCGAACTCCGTCGCCCAGAGCAGCCCATCGTCGTCGAAGGCCAGACCTTGGACGTTGCGGTGTCCATAGCTCCACACCGGTGAGTCAGGGAACGGGTTGTCGTCGGGGACCTCACCGCCGGCGTTCACGCGAAGGATCTTCCCCGACAGCGACGAAAGGTCCTGGGCCTTCTCGGGCGCACCTGCATCCCCTGTTGTGACGTAGAGCATTCTGTCTGGTCCGAAAAGCAGACGACCACCGTCGTGGTAGGACGCGTCAGGTATGCCGGTCAGTACCGCCTTTGCATCACTGAGGACGTTGTCGCTCAGCTCCATGGTGATGACGCGGTTGTCGGTGTTCGTCGTCACGTAGGCGTAGATGAGTCGGTCGTCCTCGAAGGTGGGTGAGGCGACAATGCCGAGCAAGCCACCCTCACCGTTGTCAGCGACGTTGGGAACGGTGCCGACCGGTTCGGGAGCCCCTCCGGGAACGATCACGCTGACTTCGCCGGTTGGTCGCTCGCCCACCAACGCGCTTCCGTCGGGCAGGAACGTCAGCCCCCATGGCACGGCGAGTCCGGTGGCAACGTCGGTGGGCTCGCCGACCTCGGGCGGGGTGGCGGAGGCTTCAGGGGCAGTTGCCGTCCCGACCGTCCCCGCGTCCGGTACCCACGGCAGCACCTTCCACTGCGTGCCGATCACGGCCAGTGCGGCGACCACCAGGACCACGGCGACCACTAGTGCGACTGCCCGCGTGCGAGATCTTACCCCGCCGTTCGACTCGAGTTCGATGGCCACTGCTCCATGATGGGGCCTCCCGTCGAGAGAGGCACGACGGCTACCGTGGCGACCATGACGCTGGTCTGGCTCCCCGACGATGACTGGTCTGAGCACCTGAACGTGCCACCTGGGCTGAACGTCGAGGTATGGCGCAGCGGCCAGCCGCTTCCAGGGTCTGTGGGGGACGTTGCCTTCTACGTTCCCGAGTACATGGGGCCGGACCAGACCCTTGAAGTCATGGATGCAATGGCGTCGCTGAAGGTCGTGCAGACCCTTACCGCCGGTGTCGACGACGTCCTCGCCCACCTTCGGGCGGGCGTGACTCTGTGCAATGCCGCTGGTGTCCACGATGCGAGTACCGCAGAGCTCGCGGTCGGCCTTGCGATCGCCAGTCTGCGAGGGTTTCCCGGCTTCCTGCGCGCACAGGACGAAGGCACCTGGCTACACGCACGTCACGATGCTCTCGCCGACCGGCGCGTCCTTCTCCTCGGAGCCGGTTCGGTGGGTTCGGCGATCGTCGCTCGGCTGGCCCCCTTCGAAGTCGACCTCCGCGTTGTGGCGCGGACGGCACGCGAAGGAGTCCACGGCATCGATGAGCTCAGCGAACTTCTGCCGACAGCTGACGTCGTCATACTGGCGATCCCCTACGACCCGGCAACGCATCACCTGGTCGACGAAGCGTTCCTCGCTGCCCTCCCCGATGGAGCCTTGGTCGTCAACGTTGCGCGGGGGCCAGTCGTCGACACAGATGCACTCGTCGCAGAACTCACGAGCGGTCGCCTCCGTGCCGCCCTCGATGTCACCGACCCGGAGCCGCTACCTGCCGACCATCGGTTGTGGACGTCGCCGAATGTGGTGATCACGCCGCACGTCGGTGGCGATACGTCGGCATTCCTTCCACGCGCGTGGCGGCTCCTACAGCAGCAGCTCGATCGCTTCGCAGCGGGAGAAGAACTTGCCAACGTGGTGCGCGCTGGCTGACACCTGAACTCGGGAAGGGCTTGTGGGCCGGTGCGATCAACGACCAGACTGGTCGACGCGGGGGACGCCTCGACTCGTTTCGGGAGGTTCGCGTGACGCAGGTGATGCTCGCGGTTGGGACCAAGAAGGGGCTCTTCCTGGGGTGGTCGACCGATCGTGACACCTGGGAGTGGGAAGGTCCACACCACTCGATGGCCGCGGTCGCCGCGGTAGCGATTGACACCCGTCGGTCCCCGGTCCGGCTCATAGTCGGCGGGCGCAACGAGCACTGGGGCCCTGCGGTGTTCACCTCTGACGACCGTGGCCGCACTTGGGCCGAGGAGCCGGGTGGGTCCATGGTGTTTCCCGCTGAAGCTGGCGCGGACGTCGAGCAGATCTGGCAGTTGCAGCCAGGGCCGGCAACCCGCCCGGACGAGGTGTGGGCCGGGGTCGAGCCGTCTGCGCTCTTCCGCTCCGAGGACGGCGGCCGCAGCTTCGCGTTGGTGCAGAGCCTCTGGGACCACCCGCACCGCCCCGACTGGCGACCTGGTGCAGGTGGGCAGTGCCTGCATACTGTCCTGCCGCATCCGACCAGTCCGTCGCGAGTGATGGTGGCTATGTCAACCGGTGGGGTCTACGTGACCGAAGACGCCGGTGCTAACTGGAACCCGTCCAACCGTGGGGTTCCCATCCCATTTCTTCCTGATCAGGAGGCTGAGTACGGGCAATGCGTGCACAAGGTCGTGCGCGATACCGAGGACCCCGAGCTGCTGATGCTGCAGAACCATGGTGGCGTCTACCGCAGCGAGGACGGGGGTGCCACGTGGCAGGAGGCGGTCGAGGGACTACCTGCCGTCTTCGGATTCGGGCTCACGCGCACTCCCGGCCCGGACGGTGCCTTCTTCCTCTTCCCGCTCTCGGCCGACATGAGTCGGTTCCCGGTCGATGGGCGCGCTGGCGTCTACCGCAGCGTCGATGGTGGGCGCGCCTGGAGCGACTCATCGACAGGTCTGCCGGACTCCGGTTTCCACACCATCGTGCTCCGGGATGCCCTGACCACGGACGCCGCCGATCCCGCCGGTGTCTACCTCGGGACGCGCTCCGGGGAGGTGTGGGGGAGCTCAGACGGCGGAACGAGCTGGAACCAGCTGGTCAGCCACCTCCCAGACGTGCTCTGCGTTCGCGCGGCCGTCCTGCCATGACTGTTCGCGTCACACTTGAGCTGCCTTCGGTGCTCGCTGATGTCGCAGGAGGACGGCGCACGCTGGCGGTCGAGATGGACCGCCCCGAGCCCACCGTCGCCGACCTGTTCGACCTCGTGGCCGGAGTGCATCCGCAACTGGTTCGACGTCTGCGCACCGAGTCTGGACAGCTGCGCCGGCACGTCAACGTCTACACCGATGGGGCGGACGTGCGGGGCGCGGATGGCACGGCGACGGTTCTCGGACCGAATGCAGTGGTGCTCGTTCTCCCTTCTGTCGCCGGTGGCTGACGCCCCGTCGCAGCGCGTCCGCACCTTCCACGCCAGGCGAGGACGACTGAGCGACACCCACCATGAGGCGCTGGCCACGCTTGTCGGCCGCTGGGGTCTGGACGCCGAAGGGGAACCGCTCGACCTCGCCGCGACGTTCGGCCGACCGGGTCCGGTGGTGGTCGACATCGGCTGCGGCATGGGTGAGAGCACCCGAGCGCAGGCCACCGCAACGCCAGGAAGCAGCATCGTGGCCATCGATGTCCACACCAGAGGGATCGCCACCCTGTTGCGTCATGTCGAACGCGACGGCCTCACCAACGTTCGGGTTGTGCTGGGCGACGCCGTGGAGTTCATGGAGCAGCGGATCGATGGGGAGGCCTTGGCCGGTGCCAGGATCTACTTCCCCGATCCGTGGCCCAAGGCACGGCACAGAAAACGCCGGCTGGTCCAGCCGGACTTCGTGTCGCTCCTCGTCGACAAGCTCGGCCCTGGTGCCTTCATCCATTGCGCGACCGACGACATGGACTACGCCGACCAGATGCTGGAGGTCCTCGGTTCCGAGCGTCGGCTGCAGAACCCGTTCGACGGGTTCGCCCCCCGCCCGATCCCAGGTGCGGTCGAGCGTCCGGTGACCAAGTACGAGCGAAGGGCCAGGCGGCTAGGGCACCCGGTCCGTGACGTCTGGGTCACCCGTAGGCTTCCGACATGAGCGAAAAACCCGATCTCAAGCCGCGTAGTCGCGACGTCACCGACGGCATGGAGCGTGCTCCCAACCGGGCCATGCTGCGTGCAGTGGGCATGACCGATGACGACTGGGAGAAGCCGCAGATCGGGATCGCCTCGAGCTGGAACGAGATCACCCCCTGCAACATGTCCCTGAAGCGCCTTGCGCTCAAAGCGAAGGAGGGCGTCTTCGCCGCAGGTGGGTTCCCCATGGAGTTCGGCACGATCTCGGTCTCCGATGGCATCTCCATGGGTCACGAGGGCATGCGCGCGTCGTTGGTGAGCCGCGAGGTGATTGCTGACTCGGTTGAAACGGTGATGCATGCCGAGCGGCTCGACGGCTCGGTGACGTTCGCCGGCTGCGACAAGTCGCTGCCAGGCATGCTCATGGCCGCCGCGCGACTCGACCTCGCCAACGTATTCGTCTATGCAGGGTCGATCCTTCCCGGACGCGTCGGCGACCACGACGTCACGATCCAGGACGCGTTCGAGGGCGTCGGTGCGTGTGCGCTCGGTCGAATCACCCGTGCCGAGCTCGACGAGATCGAGCGCCAGGCCTGCCCGGGTGAAGGCGCCTGTGGCGGCATGTTCACCGCGAACACGATGGCCAGCGTCGGTGAGGCACTGGGCATGTCGCTGCCGGGCAGCGCCGCGCCAGCTGCCGTCGACCGGCGTCGGGATGAGTTCTCGTTCCGCTCCGGTGAAGCCGTGGTCGAGTTGCTACGCCTGGGTATCACCGCGCGAGACATCATGACCAAGCACGCGTTTGAGAACGCGATTGCCGTAGTCATGGCGCTCGGCGGTTCAACCAACGCCGTCCTTCATCTCCTCGCCATCGCCCGCGAGGCCGAGGTCGAGCTGACGATTGACGACTTCAACCGCGTCGGCGACCGCACACCCCACCTGGCTGATGTGAAGCCGTTCGGCCGCTACGTGATGAATGACATCGACCGCATCGGAGGAGTTCCCGTTGTGATGCGTGAGCTGCTGGATGCCGGGTTGCTGCACGGCGACGCGATGACGGTCACCGGTCGTTCGATGGCCGAGAATCTGGCCGAGCTCGATCCTCCGGCGCCGGACGGGAAGGTCCTGCATCCGGTGTCGGCACCGATTCACCCGACCGGTGGGCTCATGGTCCTGAAAGGGTCACTGGCTCCGGAAGGTTCAGTGATCAAGGCTGCCAGCATCGACAAGCCGGTCTTTGAGGGGACGGCCAAGGTCTTCGACGATGAAAAGGACGCCATGAGCGCCGTCACCCACGGACACGTGGTCGCCGGGGACGTCGTCGTCATCCGCTACGAGGGACCCAAGGGCGGCCCCGGCATGCGCGAGATGCTCGCCGTGACCGCGGCCATCAAAGGCGCCGGGCTCGGCAAGGACGTCATGCTCGTCACCGACGGCCGGTTCTCCGGAGCGACGGCGGGCTTCTGCATCGGGCACGTCGCACCGGAGGCCCCGCACGGCGGGCCGATTGCCTTTGTCCAGGACGGTGACCGGATCCGGCTCGACATGTCGGAGCGAACTCTCGACCTGCTCGTTGACGCCGGCGAGCTGGACGCGCGACGGAATGGCTGGATTCCGAAGGAGCCCCGTTACACCAAGGGCGTGCTCGGTAAGTACGCCCGGTTGGTGGGGTCAGCGGCCGAAGGAGCTGTCTGCGGCTGACCGGCTGGTCGGCCGATCGCGCAGCCAGGCCAAGACGACAGCCGCATGCGTGTCGGGTGGGAACACCGGGTAGAACGCGTGCTCGATGACGCCGTCCTTCATGACCATCGTGAGGCGACAGTGAAACCGTCTCCCCTCCGCTCTGAACGTGGGGAGACGGAGACTATCTGCCCACGCGAAGTCGCCGTCCGAAAGCAGTTCGTAGGGCAGGCGCAGACGATCAACCACTTCCCGCTGGTAGTCGGTCGGCTGACTGGATAGCCCGACGACGGAACCAGCCCCAGCGTCGCGCAGCTCAGTGAAGTGATCGCGAAACCCACACGACTCGGGCGTACAGCCGCGCGCGCCGGGGATGGCATCCCAGTCATCGGGGAGGGGGACGCCGGGTCGTCCGGTCATGGGATAGACGTAGAGAACCGTCCGGCCAGGGAGGACCAACGGGTTCAGCGCTCGGTCCGCCGTACTGGGCAGCGATGTGTCCGGAAGTCGCGCCCCCTTGAGATGATCGGTGCCACCGTCGTCCTGCGGGACGGGCAGGTCGTCGGGTAGTTCGTTGTAGGTCTGCACCCGGCAAGGCTAGTTCCGCTGGGCTGGGGTGGGGAGCGAGCGGGTGTCCGTATGCTGAGATGCACCGGGTCACCACTTGACCAATGCCCTGCCAGGCTCCACCCTTGGGGCGTGCAGAACATTGTTGTAGTTCGGTGGCGCGCGGCCTAGACCGCACCCGCTTGAGCCGCGCGCACCCCTCACACCCACCCGGGTCGGAGGGGTTTTTTATTGGACCAGCACGTGTTGGTTGGACCAGCACGGTGCTAGACCGAGTAGGACCCTAAGAAGGAGAGATCGATGAGCGAGACGGCCGGCCCGCAGTTGTCAGGCGCGGAGAGCCTGGTCAAGGCGCTCGAGGACGTCGGCGCTGAGACCGTCTTCGGCATTCCCGGTGGCGCCATCCTCCCGGCGTACGACCCGCTCTTCGACTCGTCAGTGCGCCACATCCTCGTGCGGCACGAACAGGGCGCTGGTCACGCTGCCGAGGGTTACGCGATGGCGACCGGACGCGTCGGTGTCTGCATGGCAACGAGCGGCCCCGGCGCCACGAACCTCGTGACGCCGATTGCCAATGCCTACATGGACTCGACGCCCATCGTGGCCATCACCGGACAGGTACCGAGTGCCGCGATCGGGACCGATGCATTCCAAGAGGCTGATATCCGCGGCATCACGATGCCGATCACCAAGCACAACTTTCTGGTCACCGACCCGGCCCTGATACCCAAGACGATCGCCGAGGCATTCCACATCGCCGGCACCGGCCGCAAGGGACCGGTTCTCGTCGACATCTCCAAGGACGCACTTCAGGCGATGTCGGGGTACGACTGGCCGACGTCCATCGACCTTCCCGGCTACCGGCCGGTGCTCAAACCCCACACCAAGCAGGTGCGCGAGGCTGCGCGGCTGATCGTTGAAGCCCGACGCCCTGTTCTGTACGTCGGTGGCGGAGTGCTCGCGGCGGGGGCGTCTGCAGACTTGATGCGTCTCGCCGAGCTCACCGGCATCCCGGTGGTGACCACTCTGATGGCCCGCGGCGCCTTCCCCGACAGCCATCCGCTGCATATGGGGATGCCGGGCATGCACGGAACCGTGTCGTCGGTCGGCGCGCTGCAGAAGTCCGACCTGATCTTGGCCCTGGGGGCCCGCTTCGACGACCGGGTGACCGGACGTCTGGACACCTTCGCCCCGGACGCAGTCATTGTCCACGCCGACATCGACCCGGCCGAGATCTCCAAGAACCGAGTGGCCGACGTCCCCATTGTCGGCGACGCCAAAGAGGTGATCATCGAGCTGATCGCTGCGGTTAAGGCCGAGCATGAAGTCGGCCGCGTCGGCGACTTCGCAGCATGGCGCGACACCCTCGAGCGCATGCGGGACACGTATCCCCTTGGTTTCAGCCCTGCACCTGACGGATTGCTTGCTCCGCAGTACGTGATCGAACGGTTGGGTGCCATCGCCGGCCCTGAGGCGCTCTACACGGCTGGGGTCGGTCAGCACCAGATGTGGGCGGCGCAGTTCGTCAAGTACGAGCAGCCGGGCACTTGGTTGAACTCTGGCGGACTCGGAACGATGGGCTTTGCCGTGCCGGCCGCAATGGGGGCCAAGGTCGGGCGTCCGGACGCGACAGTCTGGGCCATCGACGGTGACGGCTGCTTCCAGATGACCAACCAGGAACTCGCCACCTGCACCATCAACGACATCCCGATCAAGGTGGCGATCATCAACAACAGCAGCCTTGGCATGGTGCGTCAATGGCAGACGCTCTTCTACAACGAGCGCTACTCGAACACAGATCTGCACTCGGTGCGCATCCCCGACTTTGTGACGCTCGCGCAGGCCTATGGATGCGAAGGGTTGCGGTGTGAGAGCGCCGACGACGTCGACGCCACGATCGACAAGGCCATGTCGATCAACGACCGACCGGTCGTCATCGACTTCGTCGTCCACAAGGACGCAATGGTATGGCCGATGGTCGCGGCCGGCACGAGCAACGATGACATCAAGTACGCGCGCGATATGGCACCCGACTGGGACAAGGACGAACTCTGATGACTCGACACACTCTCTCTGTTCTTGTGGAGGACCAGCCCGGCGTGCTGGCCCGCATCGCCTCACTCTTTTCGCGTCGCGGCTTCAACATCGAGTCACTGGCGGTTGGCCCGACCGAACACGCCGGTATGTCGCGAATGACGATTGCCGTCAACGTCGACGACCTTCCACTCGAACAGGTCACCAAGCAGCTGAACAAGCTGATCAACGTCCTCAAGATCGTCGAGCTCGACGCTTCCACTGCCATCCAGCGCGAGCTGATTTTGGTCAAGGTGAAGGCTGACTCCCAGACTCGGTCCCAGGTCCTCGAGACTGTGCAGCTCTTCCGGGCCAAGGTCGTCGACGTGTCTCCCGACGCCGTGGTGATCGAAGCCACCGGCAATGCCGACAAGCTGGAGGCTTTGCTGCGTGTGCTTGAGCCGTTCGGCGTCAAAGAGCTCGTTCAGTCCGGGATGGTGGCCGTCGGCCGTGGCCCCCGATCCATCACCGACCGCACGATGCGGGTGGCCGACCGGCCCGCCTGACCCCAAGAGCCTGTCAGGCTCTGGTGCTCGATAAGTTCTCCGTGCATGCCCGCCTGAGAAAGGACACACCGTGGCCGAGTTGTTTTACGAAGGTGACGCCGAGCTGTCGGTCATCGCTGCCAAGAAGGTCGCCGTGATCGGATACGGCAGCCAGGGGCACGCACACGCCCAGAACCTGCGCGACTCAGGTGTCGACGTCCGCGTCGGCCTGCGCGAGGGGTCGAGCAGCCGCGCCAAGGCAGAGGGAGACGGCCTGCGCGTCGTCACGCCAGCTGAGGCCGCCGCTGAGGCCGACGTCATCATGATCCTGGCCCCCGACCACGTGCAGCGGACGCTCTACACCGAGGAGATCGAGCCGAACCTGACTGCCGGCAAGGCGCTCTTCTTCGGCCACGGTTTCAATATCCGCTTCGGTTACATCAAGCCGCCGGCGGACGTCGATGTCTGCATGGTCGCGCCCAAGGGCCCCGGCCACCTCGTACGCCGCGAGTACAGCGCCGGCCGCGGAGTCCCGGTGATTGTTGCTGTCGAGCAGGACCCGACCGGCAATGCCTGGGCGCTGGCCTTGTCGTACGCCAGGGCGATCGGTGGACTGCGAGCAGGCGGCATCAAGACCACCTTCACCGAGGAGACCGAAACCGACCTGTTCGGTGAGCAGGCGGTGCTCTGCGGCGGTGCCTCGCAGCTGGTGCAGTACGGCTTCGAGACGTTGATCGAGGCCGGCTACCAGCCTGAGGTCGCGTACTTCGAGTGCCTCCACGAGCTGAAGCTGATCGTGGACCTCATGTACGAGGGCGGTATTGCCAAGCAACGGTGGTCGGTCTCCGACACCGCTGAGTACGGCGACTACGTCTCCGGTCCCCGCGTCATCGACCCGCGGGTGAAGGAGAACATGAAGGCGGTTCTCACCGACATCCAGTCCGGCGCCTTCGCCGAGCGCTTCATCGCCGACCAGGACGCAGGTGCACCTGAGTTCACAGCGTTGCGCGCACAGGGCGAGCAGCACCCGATCGAGAAGGTCGGCCGTGACCTGCGGGCCATGATGCCGTGGATCGAGTCGGGCGACTCCGACTACACCGTGGGCACTGCCTCCCGCTGAGTTCTGCGGAGGAGCTGGTTCAGTTCTGGGCCAGCGCTATCCGGTGTCGGCGTACGTCCACGGCTCGGTGCGGAAGGTCTTGTCTGCTGGCGAGGTCCACTCCATGACGCCATCGGAACCGAGCTCGGCGCTCCACCCCGGTGAGTGCTTCAAGCGGTGGTGGTGCCGGCAAAGGACGGCGAGGTTGGCCGCCGTGGTCTGGCCGCGTGGCCAGGGGATGGTGTGGTCGAGGTCGGTGCCTGAGCGCGTTGTCGTGGCGGGGCGGTTGCAGCCGGGGAAGCGGCAGACGCCGTCACGGCTGCGGACCGTGCGGTCGAGCTGAGCGGAGGGCCGGTACTGACGCTCGGCGACGTCGACCAGATAGCCGGTGCCGGGGTCGGTGAGCAACCGGCGGAAGACAACGTCGTGGGGTCCAGGTGTGATGTCGCGACAGCGGCAGCCACCAAGGTCGCCTAGACCGGCTAGTTGGAGCGCTTCGGTGGCCGTGATGGGTCCGACGCCAGCGACGTGGGCAGGTTCGGCTGACTCCCCGAGCAGGGTGTCGACCGGCACCACGACCTGCACAGTCACCTGTGGAGGGTCAGCCCTCCCGCAGATGAGATCCATCAGTGCGTCGGCGCGCCTCTGGTCCATGGTGCGGGCATCGTCGGCAGCGCACGCGTGGGCCAGGGTGTTGACCGAGTCGTACACCTGCCGCGCCTGCACGCTCGGGAGCAGCGCAGAGAGCTCGGAGACGCCGTCGGGCAACGGCGTCACCGTGACCTTACGGTCGGCACTAGCCCGGATGCGCCTGATCTCGGCCATGCCGGGGTCGGAACCGATCACCCGCCGGGACAACCAGCGCCGAAGCTCGGGCGCGGTGCGGGAAGCCGCGTAGCAGGCAGCCTCTTCAGCGAGGACCTCAACGGCCGGGCTGGAGACGTGGGTCAGGCCGTCGCAGATCACCTGCACCTTGCGTGCGTCGATCGTGCCGCGCCGCCAGGCGGCGAGTACGGCCGGGTGCTCGGAGACGGCCAGCGCGAGCCCGTACCGGTGCGCGGCGGCCGCCTTGGTGCACGCGAGCGTGACGGCCACCTCGTCAGGTACGAAATCAGCCCGCCCTTCGTGCGACATCAGCGTCCGGCCTCGCTGCCGCTCGTCCTCGCTATCGGCGCGCTTTGCCCGCCGCGCCATCTCGACCATCACCTCAGCCTGAACAGCGCCCGCTGCATTGGCGAGGCGCTCCAGTTGGGCAAGCAGGTCGACAAGGTGCGAGTCCTCGGGATCACCCAGCGGCGCACCGGAGCACACCAGGTCGACGACCTGCTGTGCGATGGGGTCCGGTGAACTCTGCATGACGCTAACCCTGCCACCCACCACTGACACTCTTCGCTGACGTTCGGCGTGAGGCCGAGGCGCTTGGCCGACGGTTGGTTCGACTACTGAACGGCGGCAACGGCGATGAGGTGAGCGCTCATCCCGAGCAGGCTCTCCTCGCCTTCGGTGATCGCCGCAGAACGCAGGATGACTTCGCGATCGGCGGGGACGTCCCACCGTTCGGCAAGGTGGCTGAGCCAACCCGCCAGTCCCTCGACGCCTACCACCGTCAATACCTCAAGACCGGCGTCGAGGCACTCCTGCGGTATCTCCTCGGGGCGGTGGAAGTAGGCGGTGGTGAACCACTGAGGGTCACCAGAGGGGTTGCGGTGCTGACCTGTCGCGAGGTCATCGTCGATCATGGCGGCACCCTCCCGGTCGAAGAGGAACCCTTGGTCCAAGCCGTCGAACAGCGAGGCGAACCGAGAGATCGTCGCCGCGAAGACGAGGCCCCCCGGACACACAACTCGAGCAGTTTCACGGAGTGCGAGCAGTCGGTCCGCACGATCGGTGAGGTGGTAGAGCGGCCCGAGTAGCAGCGCTGCGTCCGCACTGTCATCGGGGCACGGCAGGTGCCGCGCGTCGCCCCAGGACGCGGTGACATTCGGCGACGACGCTGTCAGTTTCGCTGCTGCTTCAACATTGCTCTCGACGACGTCGAAGATCTGCACGCGGTGGCCGTCCTCGGCGAGCCATGCTGCGTGAACTCCAGTCGCGCCGCCGACGTCGAGGATCGTGAGTGGCCGCGAGGGCAGGAACCTGCGGATGATCTCCTGGGTCCGGAGGAGCTCGAGTTGGGCGAACCCGTGTCTGATGCGAGCGTCCTCGTCGGTGGCGTCGTAGTGCCGGGCGATCTCGTGGGGAACCTCGGACATGCGCACAGGGTAGGAGGTTGCCCGGCACACCTCTGGCGCTGACTTCCGCGTTGCCCCGGTAGAATGAGAGACGAACCTCCAGATCGGAGGCATCTACCTGTCGTTTGTCGATCTTCTGAAGGTTAACTCGTGACTCAGCCTGCCAAGCCCATCGTGCTCATCGCCGAGGAGCTTTCCCCGGCGACCATCGAGGCCCTCGGTCCCGACTTCGAGATCCGGCACTGCAACGGCGCCGACCGCGCCGAGCTGTTGCTGGCCATCGCCGACGTCGACGCCATCTTGGTGCGCTCCGCGACCAAGGTCGATGCCGAGGCGCTCGCCGCCGCCAAGCGGCTCAAGGTCGTCGCCCGGGCCGGTGTCGGTCTCGACAACGTCGACGTCAAGGCGGCCACCCAGTCCGGCGTCATGGTCGTCAACGCACCGACCTCCAACATCGTCAGCGCCGCCGAGCTGGCGGTCGCGCTGATGCTGGCTGCTGCCCGCCATGTCTCGCCGGCCCACGCCGCACTGAAGAACGGGGAGTGGAAGCGGTCGAAGTACACCGGCATCGAGCTCTACGAGAAGACCGTCGGCATCGTCGGCCTCGGCCGCATCGGCGTCCTGGTCGCGCAACGGCTCTCGGCGTTCGGCATGTCCGTCATCGCCTACGACCCCTACGTGCAGGCCGGTCGCGCGGCCCAGATGGGGGTGCGTCTCGTCGACCTCGACACCCTGCTCGCCGAGGCCGACTTCATGTCGGTCCACCTGCCCAAGACCCCCGAGACCGCCGGCCTGATCGGTGCCGAGCAGCTGGCCAAGGCCAAGCCTTCGCTGGTGCTCGTCAACGCCGCGCGCGGCGGGATCGTCGACGAGCAGGCGCTCTACGACGCCCTGAAGACGGGCCGCATCGCGGCGGCCGGTCTCGACGTGTTCGCCAAGGAGCCGTGCACCGACAGCCCGCTCTTCGAGCTCGAGAACGTCGTGGCCACCCCACACCTGGGCGCCTCGACCGACGAGGCCCAGGAGAAGGCCGGCGTTGCCGTGGCGCGCTCGGTCCGGCTGGCGCTGTCCGGCGAGCTCGTGCCCGACGCGGTCAACGTCCAGGGCGGCGTGATCGCCGAGGAGGTCCGTCCCGGCATCCCGCTCACCGAGAAGCTCGGCCGCATCTTCACCGGCCTGGCCGGTGAGG
>JANLWJ010000505.1:0-2498 GCA_031364455.1 Actinomycetes bacterium
GCGACGGGAGGCGAGACGCGCGCACCAGAAATGGGTACCTCCGTCGGCCCTGGAAGTCTTCCAGAGGCCGATCCGTGGCTCCGGTGAGCCGATCAGGTGGTTCCGCCGCCGAGATGAAGGCGCTGCCTGACGCCTACTCGGCGTCGATAGACAGTGCCAGCCAGGCATCCTCGGCCGAGGCCTTCTCCGACTTCAGCTCCTGCAGCTGCCCGTTCAGCTCGCTGACCTTGACGTGGTCCGTCGCGTTCTCCGACATTGTCCGGTGCAGCTCGGACTCCTTCGCGTCGAGCCGGGCGATGAGCCGCTCCAACCGCGCGAGCTCCTTGCGCTGGGCACGCTCATCAAGGCGGGCGGTCTTGGACGCCGAGGCCACACCAGAAAACCCACCAACCGAAAGCCCAGTCGGTGACCCGCTAGCGGAACGAACACCGGCACCGCCTTGTGCGCGCCCAGTGTGAATCAGCTCGAGGTACTGCTCCAGCCCGCCCGGAAGGTCGCGGACGGCTCCATCCCCCAGCAGCCCGACGAAGCGGTCGCACACGCGCTCCAGGAAGTACCGGTCGTGCGAGATCACCAACAGTGTTCCGCCGAACGAGTCGAGCAGGTCTTCCAACGCGGTCAGTGTCTCGACGTCGAAGTCGTTGGTCGGCTCGTCGAGCACCAAGACGTTGGGGCCACCCATCAATAGCCGCGTGAGCTGCAACCTGCGCCGCTCCCCGCCCGAGAGGTCTCCGACCGGCGTCCACTGCGCGTCACCAGCGAAGCCGAGGCGCTCGCACAGCTGCGTCGCCGACAGCTCACGGCCTTTGCTCAGCTCGACGCGTTGGGCCACCTTCTCGACGGCTTCGAGTACCCGCCAGGTGGGGGCGAGCTCCTCAAGGTGCTGCGACAGGTAGGCGGCCTTGACGGTGACCCCCTTGACCACACGTCCCGCAGTCGGCTGCAGCAGCCCCAGGAGCAGACGCATCAGTGAAGTCTTGCCCGCACCATTGACGCCGATCACTCCGATGCGGTCGCCAGGCCCGACATCCCAAGTGAGGTGGTCGAGCAGCTGGCGGTCACCGAAGGCCAGCGAGACGTCGTGGGTCTCGAAGACTGTCGTGCCGAGCCGTGCGCCAGCGAAGGCAAGCAGTTCGACCTGGTTGCGTGGCGGTGGCTCACCGGAGATCAGCGCGTTGGCGGCGTCGATGCGGAACTTCGGCTTCGACGTTCGTGCCGGCGGCCCTCGGCGCAACCAGGCCAGCTCTTTGCGAATCAGGTTGCTACGCCGTTGCTGCTCAACGCTCGACTGCCTTTCCCGCTCGGCCTTGGCCAGCACGAAGGCCGAGTAGCCGCCGTCGTACTCTTCGACGCGGCCGTCGACGACCTCCCACATCCGGTCGCTGACCTCGTCAAGGAACCAGCGATCGTGCGTCACCACCACGACCGACAACGTTGGCCGCGACCGCAGGTGCCGCGCGAGCCAGTCGACAGCTTCGACGTCGAGGTGGTTCGTCGGCTCGTCCAGCAGCAGCAGGTCGAGGTTCTGCAGCAAGAGGTGGGCGAGCTGGACGCGTCGCTGCTCACCGCCGGAGAGCTCACCCATCACGCGTCCCAGCCGCGACGCGTCGAAACCACCCAGCAAGGCGGCGAGTACCTCACGAGAGCGCGCCTCCGAGGCCCAGTCATGCTCGTCGCGGTCACCGAGAACGAACTCGGCAATGGTCTCGTCCGAGGTGAAGGTCGCGACCTGCGCCAGGACGCCGAGCTGCAGTGAGGTGGCGCGCGTCACCCGACCGGAGTCGGTCGACTCCAGGCCAGCCATGACTTTGAGCAGGGTCGACTTCCCGCCGCCGTTGCGGCCAACGACGCCGATCCGCTCACCAACGGCTACACCGAGCGAGACGCCGGCCAAGATCGGCTCGCGTCCGAAGGTCTTGTGAGCGTCCTCGAGGTTAAGCAGGTTCTTGGGCGCCACGGTGCCAGCGTGTCAGACGAGGGATGACGCACACCGGGCAGCCCGAGCCGGGCTCCTACCGCTGCCGCTAGACCTCGCGGAGTCCGTGCGACAGCCGCGTGAAGAAGGCGATGTGGTCGGCCCAGTCCGCGTCGGCGTCCGCTACCGGCAGCGACGACAGCTTGGCGATGACGACGTCCGACGCCGGGTCCATCCAGATGTACTGGCCGTAGATGCCCACGCCGTAGAAGCAGCCGTGGTCGTCGCCGGTGATCCAGAACTGGTTGCGGTAGCTGCCGCCTGGGTGCACCGTCCCGAACGACTCCACCGCGGCAGCAGGGTCGCCGCCCCTGCGCACGTCGGCGAGCCATGCCGCCGGAATCACCGCCCCACCATCAGGTCCGACGCCGCCGTCGAGCACCACACGACCGAAGCGAGCCAGGTCGCGCAGCGTCACGCAGATCCCTCCGCTGGCCATTCCGAACCCGGCCGAGTCGACCGACACGTACGCGTCGTGCTCGGCCCCCATCTGGGTCCACAGGTCGGATGTCAGCAGCTCGAC
>JANLWJ010000544.1:0-9972 GCA_031364455.1 Actinomycetes bacterium
CGCATAGGTGATGGCGTCCCTGGAGACGCGCACCGGGTCACCGACGCCGCTCCCAGGCTCAGGGGCGAAGACAACGACCCCGGCCCGCTCCCCCACCACCTGCAGCTGCTGGACCGCGTTGGGACGCTGCAGGTCTGCTGCGACGAGAAGCGGTTGGTGGCCCTGGTCCTTCAACCAGAGCGCTAGCTTTCCGGCGAGGGTCGTCTTTCCTGCACCCTGAAGACCGGCGAGCATGATCACCGTCGGTGGGGTCTTGGCAAAGCGGATCCGCCGCGTCTGGCCGCCGAGGATTCCGACGAGCTCCTCATTGACGATCTTGACGATCTGCTGCGCAGGGTTCAGCGCCCCCGAGACCTCAGCACCCTTGGCTCGCTCGCGGACGGCAGCGATGAAGTCCTTGACGACCGGCAGAGCGACGTCGGCCTCCAGCAGCGCCACCCTGATCTCGCGCAAGGTCGCGTCGATGTCGGCATCGGAGAGCTTGCCCTTACCGCGCAGGTTCTTGAACGTGGCGGTGAGGCGGTCCTGGAGCGTGGTGAACACGGGCAACCTTCGTGACGGGGGACGACGTATTGAGGGTAACGGCTCAGATGTCTCAGGACATCTGACGGCTACAACGAGAGTGTCAGAGGGCTCCACTAGGTTGGGAATTGCTAGGCAGGCGGACGGCCCACGGCGACAGCCCCGATGACACAACGAGATCTCACCGCCTGACCCAAGATCCCGTTGTCATCGAAAGGCTCGCCAATGTTGCGTCCCGACTCGCTCCCAGTGTCACTCGGCAGTGTGCTCGAGCAGGTGCGTAGTTGGAGCGACCCGGCTGCATCATCGCCATTGCCAGCGTGCTCACCTGAAGAGCGGGCCGCGTGGGTAGCTGGGCTCCAGCAGCTTTCCGATGCCGTGGCAGCAGCATCGCTCGTCGCAGTTGCAGCCTTCGACGCCTCCGGCGACGGAGAGCTCCTCCACGGTGCCGCGAGCACGCCAAGCTGGCTCCGCGGGGCCCTGGGGCTGGCACCCGGCGACGCGGCTGAGCGAGTCCGGCTCGCGCGTGCCGCTCGTGGCCTGTTGAGCGCGCCGACCGAGCAGCTTCGCGAGGGAACGATCACCTACGACCACCTGCGCTCCATCGACCGAGCTATCCGGTTCGTGCCGGAGCATCAACAGGACGAGGCGGTTGCCCTCCTCTCCAACCTGGCTGCGTCTGCCCCGGTTGCCGACGTCCGCACCGCCGGGCGCCATCTGCGACTCGTCGCCGACCCCGACGGCACACTGGCCGAGTGCGAGCAGCAGTTCGAGCGCCGACACCTGACGCTCGCGCCGCTGCTCGACGGGATGACCTCCGTCGAGGGACTCCTCGATGCCGAGTCGGCCGCGCTGCTCACGGCCGCTCTCGAACCCTTCCTGGTGCCTACCGGTCCCGAGGATCTCCGGACGGCGGCACAGCGACGGGCCGATGGGCTTACCGACATCGTGCGCACCGCTTGCGATCATCGTTTGCTGCCCCTCGTCGGTGGCGAGCGACCGCATCTACAGGTACTCGTCGCTAGTACATCCGAAGCGCCACTGACTGCCGGACAGCTGCCACAGACCCCTGGCGGCAAGGGTCTCCTGCACCCCACAAGCGTGGCCCGGATCGCCTGTGACGCGCAGATCATTCCGGTCCTGCTCGATTTCGACGGCCTGCCCATGGCGCTCGGGCGCACCCAGCGGCTCTTCTCGTTGCAGCAGCGGCGTTTGCTGGCCCTGCGCGACGGTGGCTGTCGCTTCCCCGGCTGCTCACGGCCCCCGGCATACACCGACGCCCACCACGTGGTGCCCTGGTCGGCAGGTGGCGTCACCGACGTCGACAACGCTGTCCTGCTCTGCCGGTTCCACCACCGCCTGGTGCACGAGGGCGGGTGGGATCTTCTCGTGAGCGACTCGACGTCGGGACCCCACGAAACCGTTACCTTCGCGGGGCCGCGTGGCCAGTTACTCAGCAGCGTCCCTCGTGGGCCCTGAGCGGACTGCCGGGTGGCTACCTACAGATCCATGATCATGTACTCGTCCCACTCGACGGCGTGCTGCTCAACGCCGTGCTCGTCGAGATACTGATACTCGCTTCGGGCGACGATTCCGGTCCGGGTGTACCCCAGACGCTCGTAGAGTGCTGCCGCCGGTGGGTTCTCGACGCTGCAGGGCCGAGCCTCGATCAAGTCGGACCCTAGATCGGCATCAGACACTTGAACCCGCTACCCCAGCAGCGCGTCGACGAAGACCTCGGGGTCGAACGGCGCCAGGTCGTCGGGGCCCTCGCCGAGACCGACGAGCTTGACGGGAACGCCGAGCTCGCGCTGCACCGACACCACGATGCCGCCCTTGGCGGTGCCGTCGAGTTTGGTCAGGACCACTCCAGTCACCTCGACGACCTCGGAAAAGACCTTGGCCTGCGCCATGCCGTTCTGTCCTGTGGTCGCGTCGAGGACGAGCAGCACCTCGTCGACGGGAGCCTTCTTCTCGATCACCCGCTTGACCTTGCCGAGCTCGTCCATCAGACCCGTCTTGGTGTGCAGTCGCCCTGCGGTGTCGACCAACAACACATCTGCCTCGGTGTCGATCGCGGCGGTCACCGCGTCGAAGGCAACACTTGCGGGGTCGCCGCCCTCAGGGCCGCGCACAACTGGGACGCCAACACGGTCCCCCCAGGTCTGCAGCTGGTCAGCTGCTGCCGCCCGGAACGTGTCTGCTGCTCCGAGGATCACATCTCGGTCCTCGGCCACGAGGACGCGCGCCAGCTTGCCCGTGGTGGTGGTCTTCCCTGTGCCGTTGACACCGACGATGAGGACGACGGCTGGCCGGCCAACCGCCTCAACCGCCAGCGACCGGTCGGCTGCCGGGTCGAGGAGGTCCAGCAGCTCAATGCGCAGCAGCTCACGAGGCGCAACGTCCGGCTCAGCGCGCACTGCGGCACGTAGCCCCTCGACGACCTCGGCTGCGATGCCGACACCCATGTCGGCGGCGATCAGCGAGTCCTCGATCTCTTCCCACGTCGCATCGTCAACGGTCGACCGGGAAAGCAACGCGACGATCCCCTGCCCGAGGCCGCTCGAACGCGCGAGACGGTGTCGGAGTCGGGCCATGCGTCCGGCGACCGGCGCCGGCCGGTCCAAGATGTCCAGGTCACTGCCGCCCGCTGCGCCGTCGGGAAGCGGCACCGTTGCGATGGGCCGCTTCGGAGTGTCACGTGGCGGTGCCGCGTCGTCGCCCACCCCCGGGCTGTGCGTGCTGCGAGGCGGAGCCTCTCTGGACCGGGTCGAGCGGCCCCTGCCGGCGCGCAAGGCGAGCACTCCGAGCCCGAACACCAGCGCAAGCGCCAGGGCGCTGATGAGCACAATCAGAAGAATGGGGTCCACAAGCGGAGTCTCTCAGAGCGCTTCGTCCGGCGGGTCGAGGAGTCGCCGCGCGGCCACTCCGAAACCTCCGGCAGCGGCCATCGCAGCCACCAAGCCGCCGAGTCCGAACGGCAACATCAAAATGAGCGCCGCAAGAGAGCCGAAGAACACCGCAACGACCGCCCACCACTTGTGCCCGGTCTCCCACCGGTTCACCGCAGCCCAGACCGCAGCCGCCGTTGCCGCCGGGAGCGGCGTGACCAAGACCCCGACCAAGCCGGTGTTACCGTCGGCGTCCTGCGCCGCGAGGGCCGCCATGAGCGCGAGGACGAAGCCCGCAAACTGCCCAATGGCCACGCTGACGAACGTCAGGTAGTTCAATCGCGCCGACTGCTTCATGGCCCGTTGCCCCCTGTCCTTCAACCCGCGCCGTCAGGCAACCCGCGCCGTCAGGCAACCCCCGCTGTCAAGCAGACTCAGCCTCTCGCAGGCGCTGACTGATCACCGCGCTGACACCGTCACCACGCATGGAGACGCCGTAGAGCGCATCGGCGACCTCCATCGTTCGTTTCTGGTGCGTGATGATGATCAGCTGACTGTTCTCGCGAAGTTCCTCGTAGATGTCGAGCAGGCGGCCGAGGTTGGTGTCGTCGAGCGCCGCCTCCACCTCGTCCAGCACGTAGAACGGACTTGGCCGCGCCTTGAAGAGGGCGATCAAGGAGGCCACGGCTGTCAGGGACCGCTCGCCGCCGGAGAGCAACGAGAGCCGCTTGATCTTCTTGCCAGGCGGTCGCGCCTCGATGTCGACACCGGTCGCAAGCATGTCCGACGGGTTGGTGAGCACAAGCTGTCCTTCACCGCCGGGAAACAGCCTGGCGAAGACGTCGACGAACTCGCGGGCGACGTCGTGATAGGCCTCGGTGAAGACCTGTTCGACGCGCTGGTCGACCTCGCGGACGATCTCGTACAGGTCGCGCTTGGTCTTCTTCAGGTCCTCCAGCTGCTCGGTGAGGAACTGGTGGCGCTCCTCTATCGCGGAGAACTCCTCGAGTGCCAACGGGTTGACCTTGCCGAGGATCGCCAGGTTGCGTTCGGCGGCCTTGAGCCGCTTCTCCTGCTCGATGCGCACATAGGGCACCGGCACTCTGGGCGGGTCCGGCTCTTCTTCGCCCGGCGCCAACAACACCGGCGGTACGAGCTGGTCGGGTCCGTACTCGGCGATCAGCGAGTCGACGTCGACCCCGAACTCCTCCATGGCCCGCGCCTCGATCTGTTCGATGCGGAGCCGCTGCTCGGTGCGGGCCACCTCGTCGCGGTGGACCGAGTCGGTGAGCTGATCGAGCTCGCCGACGATCCCCCGCGAGCGCGCACGGACATCGAGCAGCTCTGCCTCCAGGACGGTCCGCCCGTGCTCGGCTGCCGCACGCGCCTCGGTCGCCAGCTGCAGTGACCGATCGAGGCGGTTGCCGACAATGTCGCACGCACGCAGTACTGCTCTGGCGACCTCAGCTTCGCGGGCAGCGCGCTCGGCGAGCTGACGGGCTTGTTCGCGAGCCGTGCGCTCGTCTTGGGCGGCACTGTCGAGCTGGTCGGCGCGGCCGTGCAGGGCTCTGGCTCGTTCCTCGCCGGTCCGTACCGCAAGGCGCGCCTCGGTCTCGGCTTCGCGGGCGACTATGAGCGCGGCCGCATATCGGTCACGCAACGCAGTGTCCGGCTCCCCCGCGTCCGGCGCTTCATCGGCTGAGGCCAGTCGAGCCTCGAACTCTCCCAACGTGGCCTGGGCCTCGTCGTGGCGCTGTATCGCCGCGGCGATCGCCGACTTCAGCCGGTTAGCCTCCGCTGCCGCCGAACGGGCTGCTGACCCCAGCTGCCCGAGCTGCTCGGCGACTGCCGACAGGCGCGCGTCGGACTCGTGCAGCCGCACGAGCGCGCCGTCCACCCGTTGCTGAGCATCGTGTTCGGCCGCCGTGCTCTGAGTGAGCGAGAAGCGCAGCCGCTCACTGCGGTGGGTCGTCGCGACGAGCTGCTCTTTCGCTTCGTCGACAGCGGCCTGAACCTCCAAGAGGCTCGGCGCGTGCGATGAGCCTCCTTGGGCAAATGCAGCACCGAGCAGATCACCGTCGCGGGTGACGGCAGTGACCGACGGCTCGGCGGCGACCAACGTGCGTGCCTCATCAAGACCATCGACGACTGCCACCCGGTCAAGAAGCAGACGTAGGGATGGCCGGACCTGTTCTGGCGCTTGGACGAGGTCGACCGCGTAGGTGGCGTATCCAGGAAGTGACGGCCATCCGGTCGAGCCATAGCGTTCACCGCCGCCCACCAAGATTCCGGCCCGCCCGGCGTCGTCCCGCTTGAGGCGAGTCAGCGCAGCAACGGCCGAGTCGATGGAGTCAACGGCTACAGCGTCAGCGGCCGCGCCCAGAGCTGCCGCGACCGCGGCCTCGGCCCCAGGCTCGATGGTGAGAATTGCCGCGACCGATCCGAGTAGGCCCGAGACGGTGTCGGTGGCAGCCAGCAGGGCCGCCGAACCATCCTTGCGGTCCAACCCGATCTCCAGCGCCTCGACGCGGGCGATGAGGGCGACGCGCTCCTGCTCGGCTGCACGCTCTTCCTCGCGCAGCGCCGCCACTCGCTCCTGCGCCTGGGCGAGCGCCTGAGATGCGCCTTCGAACTCGCTGTCGAGGTCGACCTCACCCTCATCGAGCCCGGCAATCTGTGACTCCAGGCTGGTGAACTCCTGCTGTGCCGCGCGTGCCCGTTCTTCAGCGTCGGCCAACGTCGCGTCGAGCCGCTCACGTTCAGCCGCAGCACCGTCGACGGTCATCCGGGCGGCGGCGACCTTCCCGACCAGTCGTGCCATGCCCTCGCGGCGATCAGCGATCGCTCTGAGCTGCTCGGCAATCTGCACTTCCTCGGCAGTCAGCGCGCTTTCGGCCTCAAGGCGGCGCTGCTCAGCTGCGGTCAGTGTGACGCGGTTCTGCGCAACGGTCGCCTCGAGCGCTGTCTCCTGGTCGCGGATCTCGTGCGCTTCCCGCTCCATGTCCTCCGGTTCACGACCAGAGGTGCGGTGCGTCGGAACGTCCGCTGCGAAGCGGACCCGCTCAGATGCCAGCGAGGCGAGCCCGCGGAACCTGTCGCGGAGCCCAGCGAGGCGGAACCACGTCTCCTGTGCGTTGGTGAGCGCCGGCAGCGTCGCCGCAACAGCAGCCTCGAGCTCGATCTCGCGCTGTTGCGACAACGCGTGTGCCGCCTCGGCGTCGGCGCGGAGCTTGAGCAATGCATGTTCGTCTGCAACCTCCTGCTCGAGCGCCACCCGGAACCCGGACAGGTCGTCGGAGAGCAGTCGGAGCCGGGCGTCTCGAACATCAGCCTGAATCACGCTGGCACGCTTGGCGACCTCCGCTTGGCGACCGAGCGGCTTCAGCTGACGCCGCAACTCGGAGGTGAGGTCGGTGAGCCGGACGAGGTTGGCTTCCATCGCGTCAAGCTTGCGCAGCGCCTTCTCCTTGCGCTTACGGTGTTTGAGAACGCCCGCGGCTTCTTCGATGAATCCTCTGCGGTCCTCAGGCGTCGCCGAGAGTACCGAGTCGAGCTGACCCTGCCCGACGATGACGTGCATCTCGCGGCCGATCCCGGAGTCGGAGAGCAGCTCTTGTACGTCGAGGAGACGGCACGGCTCTCCATTGATCGCGTAGTCGGATCCACCATTGCGGAACATCGTCCGCGCGATCGTCACCTCGGCGTAGTCGATGGGCAGAGCACCGTCGGTGTTGTCGATGGTCAGCACTACCTCGGCCCGACCGAGCGGTGGCCGACCCGAGGTGCCGGCGAAGATGACGTCCTCCATCTTGCCGCCGCGCAGAGACTTCGCCCCTTGCTCGCCCATCACCCAGGACAGTGCGTCAACGACGTTGGACTTGCCCGACCCGTTCGGTCCGACGACGCACGTGATGCCCGGTTCAAAGCGCAGCGTCGTCGCCGAAGCGAACGACTTGAAGCCGCGCAGCGTGAGGGTCTTTAGGTACACCGGTGGTTACTCCTGCGATGTCGGCCCTGGTGCCGAGGAACCCCATACGCAGAGCGCGGGCCCTCCCAGAACAAGGGTGGGGCGGACCGATGCAACTTGCGCCGCACCGGCAACGACTGGCCACAACCGGACAGGGTGGGGAACTCCTGTGCCAGTCGGAACTGCAATGAACGAGATCAGACTACCGAGCCAGGCGCACGCATCAGCACCGGACGCGCGGACGGGCTGAAAAGGGCCTAGCCGGAACGCAACGCGCAGGCGTCAGGCGAGCGCCGGCGCAGAGCGCTCCGGGAGCGGAGCGTCGAGCGTGATGATCTCTTCGGCTAGTGAGCCGCCGATCGAGTCGGGGACCAGCGCCTGGTTCTCCTCGGTGAGGCGATCGACCTCGGACTGCAACTCGACCACCCGCCGGCGCAGCCGCGCCACCTCAGCCAGGAGTCTGGGATCGGGACCGCCGATGTGGCCAAGAATTGCCTTCGCCATGTCTGGGAGGCCCCTTTCCTAAAGTCATCCTCGAACTGCCCGTGCACCGGAGGTCCTCGACGCCGGCGACCGCCGCTTAAGACTCCGGTGGCTCGTGTTGTTGCTGCGGCTACTGGTGCTCTGTGTGGTTTAAACCTTCACCTGCGCACCGCGCCTTATCTCAAGGGTGACACTCCGGTGACGAATGGGTCAAGAAGGGGTCACAATCTCGCCCGGACGCAGCCTGCGGCGTCACCCGAACGGACTAGTCGACCGGGCTAGTCGACCGGGCTAGTCGACCGGACTAGTCGACCGGGAGCGAGGGGGCCGTTGACAGCGCAGGCACACGAACGAGGATCGGTTCTGAAAGTGCAGCCGGCGAATGGGGGCTCCGCAACGCCGGCAGGCCTGGTCCTGGCGGCCATAGACCTCCAGGACGCGTTCGAAGTAGCCGCTCTCGCCGTTGACGTTGACGTAGAGGGAGTCAAATGAGGTGCCACCCAGCGTCAGCGCCTCGGCCATCACCTGGCTGGCGGCGTCGAGCACGCCGAGGATGGTCGCCGGTGGCAGTCGGTGGGCCGAGCGGGCCGGGTGTACCCGAGCTCGCCAGAGCGCCTCGTCGGCGTAGATGTTGCCGATGCCGGAGACGACCGACTGGTCGAGCAGCACCCGCTTGATCTCGGAGTGTCGCCGAGCAATAGTCGCGACCACCGCTGCCGGCTCATAGCTGGGCTCGAAGGGGTCGGCCCCGATGTGGGCCAGTGACGTCGGCACCGCGCGTCTACCCGAGGCGGCTGGCGTCAGGTGGTCCAACGCCAGGCCACCGAACGTGCGCTGGTCGAGAAACGACAACCAGCGACCGTCGTCCAGCTGTGCATTGAAACGCAGGTGAGGGTGCTCGCTCTGATCGCACTCGCTGACGCGGAACTGACCGCTCATGCCCAGGTGGGCGACGAGCACGTCGCTCTCATCACCAGGCGTCGCGTCCTGGGCTGCGAAGGGAATCCAGAGATACTTGCCGCGCCGCTGCACGCTCTCGCACCGACGTCCGAGCAACCGAGCGCAGAGGTCTGCGCCCCCGGCCGGATGACGCCTGGCCACCCGAGCGTGGTGGGCGCGGGCTTTCACGATGGTGCGCCCCACCAAGTGAGCGACCAGCCCCTGGCGCACCGTCTCGACCTCGGGGAGCTCAGGCACCTGGCTCATGATCAGTCAGCAACGTGTTCGGCGCGGACGCCGCCTCACCTGATCTGGCCGCGAGCGACTCCCAGGTCGCTGCCGCAGCCTCCTGTTCAGCCTCTTTCTTCGAATGGCCACGCCCGCTTCCATGTGGGCCGTCGCGCAGCACAACCGTCGCCACAAATGACTTAGCGTGGTCGGGGCCAGACTCGGCGATCCGGTACTCCGGCACCCCGAGCTCCAGTGCGGCGGTGAGCTCTTGCAGGCTGGTCTTCCAGTCGAGCCCGGCACCGAGGTGCGGTGCTCGATCCAGCAGCGGGTCGAAGAGCCGATGGACGACCATCGTGGCTACCTCGACGCCACGGTCGACGTAAACGGCTCCGATCAGTGCCTCGAGGCCGTCGGCCAGGATCGAGGACTTGTCGGGACCACCGGTGGCCTCTTCGCCCTTACCGAGGCGCAGGTGTTGCCCGAGACCGATGGTGCGGGCCACCTCAGCAAGGGCACGCATGTTGACAACGGCCGAGCGCAACTTGGCCAACTGCCCCTCAGGCAGGTCCGGATGGCTCAGATAGAGAGTCTCAGTGACGACCAGGCCGAGTACGGAGTCGCCGAGAAACTCCAGGCGCTCGTTCGTGGGCAGTCCACCGTGCTCGTACGCGTACGACCGGTGGGTCAACGCCTGCTCGAGCATCTGGGGCGCGAGGTCGACGCCAAGCGCAGTCAGCAACGGATGCCGACCACCCGAGGCCTCTGGTTCAGGAACGGTCACGGGTTCGGACCCGGTCAGACAGCGATGACCTGTCGTTTGTTGTAGGTGCCACAGGTCGGGCAGGCGACGTGCGGCAGCTTCGGCTCACGGCATCGATCGCAGGTGACGATCGTGGGGCGACTGGCCTTCCAGTTGGCCCGACGCGAACGGGTGTTGGA
>JANLWJ010000565.1:0-4139 GCA_031364455.1 Actinomycetes bacterium
CCCGCACCTTGCCGGCAACTTGCACGACACAGGTGACCGTGTCCTGCACGAGGAGCGACTCATCGACCGTTGGCCAGCCGGCACGTGCGACGCTGGGCTGGTGCCCGAGACGTGCCCACATCTCCTCAGCGGTGTACGGAACGACGACCGACAGCATGATGGCGACTGCCTCAACGGCCTCACGTACTGCCGGGTCGGCCGGTCCCGGTCCTCCGTCGATTGCCTTGCGCGTGCTGTTGACCAGTTCCATCGTGCGCGCCACCATCGAGTTGAAGCGGAACGTCTCGACTGCGTGGGCACCCTCGCTCAGCGCCCGATGGGTTGCCTTCCGCAGAGCAACGTCACCAGTAGCCACGGCGACGCCAGGTTCTGACGTCACGTCACCGGAGAGCCGCCATGCGCGCGCTAAGAACTTCCGGGACCCGGTAGCCGACAGGTCGGCCCAGTCGATGTCGTCCTCGGGCGGACCGGCGAACACCATGCTGAGCCGAATCGCATCGACGCCGTTCTCGGCGAGTTCGTCCGACAGTCGCACCAGGTTGCCGCGTGACTTGCTCATCGCCGAACCATCCATCACGACCATGCCCTGGTTGAGCAGCCGAGTGAACGGCTCGGTGAAGTCGACATAACCCAAGTCGAACAACACCTTGGTGAAGAACCGGCTGTAGAGCAGGTGCAAGATCGCGTGCGTGACCCCACCGACGTACTGGTCAACTGGCATCCACTGCTTGGCCGCCTCGACATCGAACGGCCCGGTCTCCAGGTGCGGGTCGAGGAAGCGCAGGAAGTACCAGGACGAGTCGACGAAGGTATCCATCGTGTCGGTATCGCGGGTGGCCGGACCTTCACACGTCGGGCACGGAACGTTGACCCAGTCGGTGGCAGCGCCGAGCGGTGATGTGCCCTTGGGCTTCATGTCCAGACCCTCAGATGGCGGAAGCACCACCGGAAGCTCGTCGTCGGGAACTGGGACCTCACCACAGTCGGGACAGTGCACGATCGGAATCGGCGTGCCCCAGTAGCGCTGACGCGAGATCAACCAGTCGCGAAGGCGGTAGTTGACGGCAGCGTCTCCGTGCTGCTTCGCGCTGAGGGTGGCGATGATCGTTGCGATGGCCTCGGTCTTGCCGAGCCCGTCAAGCTCGCCGGAGTTGACCAGCTGACCGTCACCGCCCGGGGCGACGCCGGACACCGCTGGGTCGTCCTCACCGGTGTCAACGACAACTCGCACCGGCAGGTCGAACGCACGGGCGAAGTCGAGGTCGCGCTGGTCGTGCGCGGGGACCGCCATGATCGCGCCGTGACCGTAGTCGGCCAGCACGTAGTCTGCGGCGTAGATGGGCAGCCGCTCGCCGTTGACCGGGTTGATGGCGTAACGCTCCAGGAAGACGCCAGTCTTCGGCCGGTCGGTGGCCAGTCGGTCGATCTCAGATGTTTGTCGCACCAGCGCCAGGTACTCGTTGAACGCCTGCTTGACCTCGGTCGAAGCACCGGAGGCGAGCTCGCTAGCTAGGTCGGAGTCGGTGGCAACCACGAAGAACGTCGCACCGAAGAGGGTGTCCGGTCGCGTCGTGTAGATGGTCACGGGTTCGGCGCGACCCTCGATCTCGAAGACGACGTCAGCGCCAGTCGACCGACCGATCCAGTTGCGCTGCATCAGCAGCACCGGCTCTGGCCACTGCCCTTTCAGCTGCGACATGTCGTCGAGCAGGCGGTCGGCGTACTCGGTGATACGGAAGTACCACTGCGTCAGCTTCTTCTTCGTGACCGGGGTGTCACACCGTTCGCACCGACCGCCGACAACCTGTTCGTTGGCCAGCACCGTCTGGTCGTTGGGGCACCAGTTCACCTGCGACGGCTTGCGGTAGGCCAGCCCCTTCTCGAACAGACGCAGAAAGAGCCACTGGTTCCAGCGGTAGAACTCTGGGTCGCAGGTGTTGAGCACCCGGTCCCAGTCGAACGAACATGCGTAGCGTCGCATCGATGCCTTCTGCGTCGCGATGTTCTCGTACGTCCACGCGGCGGGGTCGGCACCCCGTCTGATGGCGGCGTTCTCCGCCGGCAGCCCGAAGGCGTCCCAGCCGATCGGGTGCATGACGTTGAACCCGCGCTGCACCCAGTAACGCGCAACGACGTCACCGAGCGCATACGCCTCGGCGTGCCCCATGTGCAGGTCACCGGACGGGTACGGGAACATGTCGAGCACATACTTCTTGGGGCGCTCGTCGGCCGGGTCGCCTGAACGGAATGGTGCCAGCTCGTCCCAGACGGGCAGCCACTTCTCCTGGGTCGCGAAGACGTCGTAGGTCTCACGAGGCTCACGCGACTCGCCGGGTGAGTCGGGCCCCGGCGCATCAGAGGAAGTCGGCTCGGTCACGACAACCGAGGGTAGTCCCTACCGACAGGTGGACGCCGCTCACCCGACAGGTGCCCGACATGGCCGCCGCTCACCCGACGCCGCCCCGCCACCGACCCGACATCGCCACTCGACGTGGCGATCGTGCACAAAGGTGGCGGCCTGCCACCACGTTGGCCCCGTTTTCGCCACCTCGGCCTCCCACGGGACGCCTACGCCGCGCGCCGGACGTCACCTCAGGCGTTGGGCTGCTGCTCCTCTTCGGCGGTGGCCGCCGTTCGCGAGCGGGGACCTCCGCGACGGAGCGCGCGCCGAAGGTACATCTCCTGGTCTGCCTTGCCCAGCAGAGTGTCCAAGGTTCCCGAGTCCCAGGGAGCGAGCATGGCGCCACCGGCACACACCTTCGGCTCCCACACGTCAACCGGCACAGGTGGGCTCAACAGCACCCGCTCACGGAGTCGGCGCTCGAGCTCCATCGGGCTCATTCCCGGGCCAGGGCCGACGACACAGAACTCGTCGCCGCCCCAACGGGCAACGATGTCGGTGCCTCGGGTGATCGTCCTGAGCGCGTCGGCGATGGCCACAACGACGTCGTCGCCGGCCTCGTGCCCCGACACCTCGTTGACATGGCGCAGCTGGTCGATGTCGATGTAGACGCAGTGCACGGCGTCGCCAGATCGCCGAGCATTCTCGACGATCTGCTGGCCCATCATCGACAGACCCTGGCGGTTGACCAGTCCGGTCAGTGGGTCACGCACCGAAGCTTGGTCCGCGGTCGCAGAGAGACCGGCGATCTGGGCCGACATCCGGCGCCGGCTGACCGAAGCCATGACCGAGGCTGCCGTCACCACCGCACCAGCACCGAGCCAACCGAGCGGCCACTCCGGAAGGTTTGCTGCCGCCAGGCCGGCCAGCCAGCCGACCCAGACCGTGTACACGGCGGCGACCACCCAGCGGGTGGAAACAACACTGGCCCCTACAAGGGCCAGGGCGGCAAGAACACCCAGCGACCACGTGACGTCATCGGAGAGCACCAGCCCCACGACGCCGCCGCCGGCCGGGAAGAGCACCATGCTCACCGCAACGACCTCAGGGATCGGTAGCCACTCTCGCCACACCCAGGCGGCGATCGAGATCACGGTCAGCAGACCAGTCGCAGCAGCCAGTCCGGCAACGGCGGCGGTTCCGAGGTCAGCCACTGCGGCAGCACCGGCTAGGCCAGCCATCGTCAAAGTGCTCAAACCGCCCAATGCGGGCAGAGCCGAACGGACGACCTCCTCGTGGAGGGCGTCGTCGGGTTCGGAGGGACCAGAAGCAAGGGTCACAGTGGGCTTTTCGTCAGACATCGGCTGAACCTTGACGCACGCCCCTAGAGTGCGCAGCCAATCGGTCAGAAGTCCACCCAGATGGACGCCTGAAAGTGTCACGGATGGCCTCAGGCGGGTTGCTGCTGGGTGACACAGTGGATGCCGCCACCGCCCCGATGGAGGCGGTCGACGTCGAGCTGGACCACCTCGCGTCCGGGGAAAGCCTCGCGCAGGGTCTGACGGCACTCGCGATCGCGGTCGCGGTCACCGAACTGGGCGGTGATCACCGCGCCGTTGGTCAGAGCGAAGTTCACGTACGAGTCGAGGAACCCGCGCGCCGACGACCGCACCTCCCGCGGACCAGCCATCTCGATCACCTTGAGGCGCCGTCCTTTGGCGTCCTTGGCCCGCGACAGGATCCGGCGCTGCTGGCGGGCATCCTTGGCCCAGACGTCGTCGCGCGATCGCGGCGGCAC
>JANLWJ010000023.1:0-2188 GCA_031364455.1 Actinomycetes bacterium
ACCGCACCGTCTACAACCTGCTGATGGACCGTGGGGTTGAGGCGGAGGACATCCTGCTGAAGACCAACACCGCCGGGATGGATCTGTTGCCGAGCAACATCGACCTCAGCGCAGCGGAGGTCCAGCTGGTCGGGGAGGTGGCTCGGGAGCAGACCCTCGGCCGTGGCCTGGCCGCGATCGCCGCCGACTACGACTACGTCCTCATCGACTGCCAACCATCACTTGGGCTCCTGGCCGTCAATGCGCTGACCGCAGCGCATGGCGTGATCATCCCGCTTGAGTGTGAGTTCTTCGCACTGCGCGGGGTGGCGCTGCTCATGGACACTATCTCGAAGGTCACTGAGCGGCTTAACCCTGAACTAGAGCTTGACGGTATCCTGGCCACAATGTACGACAGCCGCACCACCCACGGGCGCGAGGTGCTCGCCCGGGTGGTCGAGGCCTTCGGTGATCGCGTCTATCACACAGTGATCAACCGGACCATTCGCTTCCCGGAGACCAACGTGGCGGGGGAGCCGATTACCTCCTACGCCTCGAAGTCAACCGGTGCCATCGCCTATCGGCAGCTGGCGCAGGAGGTGCTGGCCCAATGAGTCGCCGCGCTGCTCTTCCCGGAGCCAGTGAGCTCTTCCGCACCACGTCATCATCGGCTGCCCTGGTCGACGTTGCTGAGGTAAAGCCTGAGACTCCACAGGCTCAATCCCCAGCGGGGGATAAAGGATCAACCTCAACTGCAGATCGAGAGTCAGGGACATCCCCAGCTTCCTCGTCATCCCGGACCGGGATTGCTCGTCGGGGGTCGCAAGCCGCCCTGTCGGCACCGTCAGGGCGGCAGCGGCACGACGAGAAGATCACCGTCTATCTGTCGTCCGATGAGCTGGTCGCCCTCGATGAGGCAAAGTCCACGCTCTACCGCGATCAGGGGATCAAGGTGGACCGGGGACGGATCGTCCGGGAAGCGGTCGCCGTCGTCGTGGCTGACCTGCAGGCCAAAGGTGAGGCGAGCATCGTGGCGCGCCGACTGCGCGAGGGTCTCGACGCCTAGTGCGTCGAGGGCCGTCGACTGCTGCCATGCCGTCCACCGCGTCCTCAGGGTGCTCGGCTAGCGTTCGGCCGTGACCTCCACGACGACCGACCTGCCCGAGCCAGGAAGCGCCACTGGCTTCCACGTCCGGCTCTCGGTCTTTGAGGGGCCGTTCGATCTTCTGCTGGGTCTCATTGCCAAGCACAAGCTCGACGTCACCGAGGTGGCCCTCGGCGTAGTAACCGACGAGTTCATCGTCTACATCAAGGCGGCCGGCGAGCAGTGGGACCTCGAACAGACCACCCACTTCCTCGTGGTAGCCGCCACGCTCCTTGATCTGAAGACGGCGCGACTGCTGCCTTCAGGAGAGGTGGAGGACGAAGACGACCTCGCGCTCCTGGAAGCCAGAGACCTGTTGTTTGCTCGGCTTCTGCAGTACCGCGCGTACAAGACCGCTGCTGCCGAGCTGGCCAAGATCATGGCCGAAGCCGGTCGCAGCCACCCGCGGGCAGTTGGCCTCGAACCACAGTTCGCCTCACTGCTGCCCGAGGTGCTTCTCGGTGTGGGGGCCGACGGCCTCGCACTGCTGGCGGCAAAGGCGCTGGCTCCCAAGATCGTGCCGGAGGTGGCGATCGGGCACATCCATGCGTTCCCGGTCAGTGTGAAGGAGCAGGCAGCCCTACTCATCGACCGGTTGCGGCGGGTGCGTACGGCAAGTTTCCGGGGGCTGGTGGGCGACGCCGCCGACACGATGACCGTGATTGCCCGGTTCCTCGCCCTCCTCGAGCTCTTCCGGGAAGGCGCTGTCGCCTTTGACCAGGTCGCGCCGCTCGCTGAGCTCACCGTGCGCTGGACGGGGGCCGACGAGGGAGACCTTGACCTCCATGACGAGTTCGACGAAGAGGACGCAGCACCAGGCGACCCAGAAGCTGAACAACCCGACAATCGGCAACCGAGCGAGGAAGCGTGACTGACGAAACGACAGGCCAGGACAGCGTCCTAGAGGACGACCCACTCGCGGAGACCGGAGCGGACCTCGCTGACTCCGGGACCGATCAAGACGACGTGATGATCAGCGATCTCGATCTGGCACCGGCCATCGAGGCGGTGCTCATGGTCGTTGACGAGCCCGTGGGGACAGTGACGTTGGCCCAGGTGCTGCGG
>JANLWJ010000056.1:0-5971 GCA_031364455.1 Actinomycetes bacterium
CCATGACGTGACACCAGTGGCAGGCCGCGTACCCGACGGAGAGCAGCACGGGGACGTTCCGCTGCTGAGCCGCTGCGAATGCCTCCGGACCCCAAGGCTGCCAGTCGACCGGGTTCTCGGCATGCTGCAGCAAGTAGGGGCTGGCCGATCCGGCGAGGAGGTTGGTCACCTGGTCATTCTGGGGCCGCCCAACGCTCTCGGCGAGATCAGCGGCGCGGAAAGTTGCTTCGCCTCCAGCGGTTCACCCGGCCGCCCATTGGGCCGATGCCTATCGTGGGCGTAGTAGAGCCCGGGTCGACTGCGCCCTGACCGCGCACAACGGGAAGAGAGGCTTCCGTGGGCTGGGCACGCCGCAACAGCTGGTGGGTCTACCTGCTGCTATGCACTGCGCTGGTCAGCGTCTTCTACGCGATTCCGCTGATCGCATCGGGGGCCCCGAAGCCCAGCGACAGCCAAAGCCTGATCTGGACGGCCGTGGCCGTACTCACCGTGGTTGCCATGGTCCTGGGCATCGCGATCCAGCGCCCGCCAACGAAGACCGTCTGGGTCCTCTTCACCGTTGGCGTCGCCTTCACCGGCATCGCGGACACCCTCTGGGAGTTCCCCGAGCTGGTCGGACTTCGCTCCCGGGACATCCCCTACCCCTCGGTTCTCGACTACCTCTACCTCGCGTCGTACCTGTTCCTATTCGCCGGGATCATTCTGTTGGTGCGGCGGCGGTCGCCAGGACGTGACCGGGCCGCCCTGCTCGACTCGCTGATCATCACGACGGCAGCGGGGCTCACCTCGTGGATCTTCATCATCGAGCCGACCCTGGCCGGCGCCAATGTCGACACGGCCACCTCCCTCGTCACCGCCGGATATCCCCTCATGGACATCCTGCTCCTTGGCGCGGCGACCCGGCTCTGGTTCTCGCTCGACTCGGGGCGTAACACATCCCTGCGTTTCATGGTCGCGACCTTGGTCGGCGTTCTGGTCGCCGACACCGCGTATGCCTACCTCACCCTCCAGAACAAGTGGAGCGACGGCACGGTGTGGGACCTGGGATGGTTCCTCTTCTACGTGGGGCTGGGTGCCGCAGTTCTTCACCCATCGGTGTCAGCACCGGTCATCGCCACCACACCAGAGCGGGCAATCAGCCGTTGGCGATTCGTCATACTCCTGGCGCTGATGTCGATCCTCCCGCTACTGCTGCTCGTCGGGCAGGTGACGATCAGCACGTCCGCCGAAGGCCTGGTCATCGTCCTCGGCGCGCTGGTCATGTTCGGCCTGGTGCTTCTACGCCTCAACGACCTCGTGCTGCAGCTTCGCGAGACGCTGCGAAGAGAGCGGGTCATCCGCGATGCCAATGGTGCCCTCGCCGCGGCTGCCGACCCAGACACCATCCGCGACACAGTCGTCATCGCAGCTGCCGACCTCCACGCTGGCGCAACCTCCTACGTCGTCGATGTTCGCCGTAACGGAACCAGCGGCATGGTGACCCAAACGGTCCCGGCCGGACGCAGATTCGGCCTGAGTGACGAAGCGCTCGATCAACTCGGGGCAATCTCGTCGGAGTTCGTGATGGTCTACGGACCGACGCCGCTCCACCGTGATCTTGAGCTACGCGACGACGCCGCGATCACCGCTCGCCCCCTCACAGACAACGAGGGGATGGCCGACGGCTACCTCATCGCAGCGGCGAGCCCGGCGCTTCCGGCCGAGACTCCTCCTGCACTGGCTGCACTGGCGGAGGCGGCCTCACTTGCTCGTGCCCGCATCGGCTTGGGCCGGATGCTTGCCGAACGAGCCAGCGAGCAACGCCTGCGCCGCATGTTGCAGCACTCGTCCGACATCATCGCCGTTCTCGACCTCGACCTCAGCATCCGCTACCTGAGCCCTGGGGCTGAGCGGATGCTCGGTGTTTCACCGCACCACGTATTCGGGACCAGCTGGCTCGATGCCGTCTTCCCAGCGGACCGCGCCAAAGCGCACGACATCATCGAGGCCACAACCGGCGATCGTCCGGCCCAGACAGAGTTCCGGCTGCTGGCGGGAGACGGATCACATCGCTACGTCGACGTCGTTGCCACCCGGGTGATCGAGCACGACGAGCCGGGGTTCGTACTGACCTGCCATGACGTCACCGAGCGGCGCGCCCTCGAGCAGCAGCTTTCGTACCAGGCCTTCCACGACTCATTGACCGGGCTCGCCAATCGGGCGCTCTTCCGGGACCGCCTCGATCACGCCATCGCCCGTACCTCTCGCAGCCAGACGCGATTCGCAGTTCTGTTCATCGACCTAGACGACTTCAAGGACGTCAACGACTCGCTCGGCCATGCGGCCGGTGACGCGATGCTTCGCCAGATGACCGACCGGATCGGCGAGGCAGTTCGCGAAGAGGACACCGTTGCCCGACTCGGTGGCGACGAGTTCGCCATCCTGCTGGAGAGCATCGACAGCGACGACGAGGTGATCACCGTCGCCAACCGAATCGTCACCTCGGCCCGCGAGCCCTTCGAGGTCGGTGAGTCGATCATCTCCAGCGGACTGAGCATCGGGATCGCGATCGCCGACACCTCCGCGACTTCTGCCGAAGCCGTGATGCGCAACGCCGACCTTGCCCTCTACGAGGCAAAGAACCTCGGGAAGAACCGACATGCGCTCTTTGCCCCCGCGATGCACGAGCAGGCCGTCGACCGACTCCAACTGTCGGCCGACCTCCGCGACGCGATCGACCTGAACCAGCTTGTCGTCCACTACCAACCCATTGTCGAGCTTGCCACCGACGCGGTCGTCGGGGTCGAGGCCCTCGTCCGATGGCAGCACCCCGAGCGGGGGCTTCTTGGTCCTGGACAGTTCATCGGGCTCGCCGAGGAGAGCGGCCTGATCGTGCCGCTCGGCCACCAGGTGCTGCGCATGGCGTTGGCCGCGGCGGCCCAGTGGCAGAGCGATATTGCCGGCTATGACGCACTCACCCTGACCGTCAACCTCAGTGCACGTCAGGTGCAAGAAGACACCTTGGTCTCCGAGGTCCGTACCGCCCTGGCCGAGTCCGACTTTCGTCCGTCATCGCTTGTCCTGGAGATCACCGAGTCGATGCTCCTTCCTGGAGAAGGCGTGACCATGGAAAGACTCCGAGAGCTCGCCGACCTCGGGGTCCGGCTCTTCATCGACGACTTCGGGACGGGCTACTCCTCGCTCAGCTACCTTCAGCAGCTCCCGGTGCACGGCATCAAGCTGGCCCGAGAGTTCGTGTGCACCCTGGGTGTCGGGAGTGTCGATGAGACAAGCAGCAGCAACCTGGTCCGGACGATCAGGAGTATCGCCGAGACGCTGGGGCTCACATCGATCATTGCCGAAGGGGTAGAGACCGCTGAGCAGCGCCGGGCGCTGATCGATCTCGGCTACACGCTGGGTCAGGGCTACCTGATGGCCCGGCCAATGCCGGCCAGCGCCGTGGCCACTCTGCTGCAGGGCAGCGCACCGCTTCGGCTAGCCGACGTCACGACCTGAGGGTTCATCGGGCACGTCGTCGTCGAAGGTCGGCGGTACCTTGCCGATGTGATGGATCATTGATCGCAACAAGAAGAACGTCGCAACCCCCAAGAGCACGACAATCGTGAAGGCGATCAGCCCTGGGCCGATCTCGCGAGTGTCGGCCTCCTCGAAGCGCTGAGCCAAGGGGGCCAGTCCCGCAATCCCAGATGCCACGACGATAACCATTGGCCCATTGTGCCTGAGGTCAGCGGATCCCCGCGAAGAGGTCGTCCTCCGGCAACGAGACGTCAAGCATGCATCGCGCCCGCTCATACTCCTCCGTTGGCCAGGCGACCTGCTGGACCTCCAGCGGAACCCCGAACCACCAGCCCTCGTCATCGATCTGGGTGGCGTGGGCCCGAAGGGCGTCATCGCGCACCGGGAAGAAGTCGCCGCAGGGCACCCGGGTGGTGATCCGCCCTTCGTCCTCGGGGCGGTCCACCCACTCCTCGAGCCACTTGCCGAAGGGTGACTCCAGTCCGGCGTCGAGCATTCCCGCGTGTAATGCCTCGAACCGCTCCTTATGAAATCCGTGGTGGTAGTAGAGCTTCAACGGCTGCCATGGCTCACCCTGCTCGGGGTACACCGACGCGTCGGCAGCGGCTTCGAACGCAGCAACCGAGACGTCATGGCACATGATGTGGTCAGGGTGCGGGTACCCGCCCTTCTCGTCGTAGGTCGTGACGACGTGCGGCCGGAATTCCCTGATCAGCGCCACCAAGGGGAGCGCCGCGTCGGCCAAGGGAACCCGCGCGAAACAGCCATCGGGCAGCTGGTCACGATCCTCCACCCGGTAGTCCTCGAGATATCCAGAGTCAACGAACCCCAGCCACTCCTGCTGGACGCCGAGGATCTCTCGCGCGCGCTCCATCTCCTTGCGACGGACGTCAACGAGGTTCGCAGCGATCTTCGGGTCGTCGGCCAGCTTGGGGTTGAGCACATCGCCCCGTTCGCCTCCCGTGCAGGTCACCACCATCACCGAGACACCTTCGGCGACGTATCGGGCAGTACTGGCCGCCCCCTTGCTCGACTCATCGTCTGGGTGAGCGTGGACAGCCATCAGACGTAAATCCTCGGGTCCGTGGCCTGCGTGGGGGGAGGGTGGCACCGGCACAGGATAGGAGAACGGGACAATGAATGTGTGACTGGACCTGCCGGCGATCCTCGCATCCCCCGCCACCTGCGGGGCGTTGCACTTTCGCCAGACGTCGACCTCGACCACCTCCAGCAGCGCTACGGCACCGGTCGGTCGCCGTTGGCCATTGGTCTGGTTGTCGGCCTGGTGGTGCTCCCCTTCCTCGGCTGGGTTGTGTGGGCCGGTCTCCTGCAGGCCGACCAGGACCTCACCTGGAGTACGACCGGATTCGCAGACGTCTCCGACTCCTCGGTCGTCGTCGAGTTCGATGTGTTCCTCCCCCCTGGCTCAGGGGTCACCTGCACCGTTCGCGCACTCGACAGCCGCGGGGTCGAGGTTGGACGCGCCGAGGTCCCCGTCACGAGCGATAGCTCGGACACCCATGTCGTCTACGCTCTACCGGTGACGGCTCGTCCCAGCAGTGCCTTCGTCGATAGTTGTCGCGCCGTCGACTGACGAAGGAGCTGACGGAGCGAACGTTCGTCCCGGTACCGATCCGCCGAAGGAGTACCCGCATGACCACCTGGCTCTCCCAGGACGCCTACGACCGGCTCAAGGTCGAGTACGAGGAGCTGAGTACGACCAAGCGCGCCGAGGTGGTCCAAAAGATCGCGTCAGCGCGGGAAGAGGGCGACCTCAAAGAGAACGGTGGCTACCACGCCGCCCGCGAAGAGCAGGGCAAGCTCGAAGCCCGGATCAAGCAACTGCGCCACCTCCTCGAGAGCGCCCAGGTCGGAGCGCCCTCCGCCGCAGACGGGACCGTACAGGCCGGACACGAGGTCTCGGTGACCTTTGTCGGCGGTGCACTCGACGGCGAGAAGGAGACCTTCCTCCTGGGCTCGCGCGAGCAAGCGGGTCACCACGAGATCGACGTCTACTCACCTCAGTCGCCCCTCGGCGGCGCCGTCCACGGTCAGACGATCGGCACCGAGATCAGCTACACGCTGCCTAACGGCAAGGCGCTCACGGTCCGGGTGGACTCCTCAGCACCCTTCGACCCGAGCTAGTCACCGCCACCCCTCGCAACGTGTGAGTTGGCTGGGGCTATACCCCCAGCGAACATTCACGATGTGATGCGGCAGCGGGGGCCGCACCGCTTGATCTGACCGGTCCACCCGTGATCGGTCAGCACTGTCGCCACCTCCATCGCCGCTTCGCACGACTCCTCGAGATCAGCGTGGCCGTAACGAAGGGTCGCCTTCTTGCCAACTGTGTTCGCGTTGTCCCGCCGCCGGTCCCGGTGGCGCCCTGAACCTTCATGCCCCAAGCGCCCGTCGAGCTCCACGACAGTCTCGAACTCGTCGTACTCCACGTCCT
>JANLWJ010000081.1:0-5891 GCA_031364455.1 Actinomycetes bacterium
CGACGCCGTCGACGAACATCTCCGGGAGTGACGAATGGCTCAGGGCACGGTCAAGTGGTTCAACGCCGAAAAGGGCTACGGCTTCATCGCGGTCGACGAGGGTCCTGACGTCTACGTGCACTACAGCCAGATCCAGATGGAGGGCTTCCGCGCCCTCGAGGACGGCCAGCGCGTCGAGTTCGAGATCTCGCAGGGTCAGAAGGGCCCGCAGGCCGACTCCGTCCGCCCCGCCTAGCCCCAGCCTACCCCTCACAGCGTGTAAGACCGTCGGCTGTATAGCGCCGGCCCGCTCACACGTTATGGCCGGCCGCTCAGCGGTCGTCGGGGTTCGCGGGCAGCTCATCGAGGTCGACCAGGTCTGAGTCGACCATCTCGTTCTCGTTGATGACGTGAACGGCCGACTCCTCAGCCGACTTCCACGCCGTGTCACCGATCGCCACGTGGGCGACCGCCTCCGACGTGGTGTCGCTGCGGACGCCCTCGTCGTCCTCGACCAGTCGCCCCTCCTGTGGGTGCGGATCGCCTGGACCGTAGGCCTCGTCATAGTTGTCGTCGTCCTCGACCGAAACTGCGCCGGCCTCGGGGTCGATGAACCAGGTGCTCTCGCTCATGGCACTCCCTCCCGGGTCCGGTGCCTTCCGCCTACCGTTCGGCGGCTCACTTGCCATACTGCTCCGTTGTGCCCAGATGTGCACCGTCCCTGGGCACTTGACTTCCCGCCGCGACGTGGTCAGCGTGGTCTCCCTCAGCCTCTTAACCCAAGAACGACGCATTCACCCGCACCCACGCAACAAGTTCCGCATTCATCCTGTGGGTTCCACCCTCCCGACCCCTCGCCGACGTATACAGGGGTGAGAGGGAGGGGTGACATGGCCGACCGGTACGCAGGTTTCGCAGAGTTCGTCGACGCGCGTGGTCCAGCTTTGATGCGCACGGCGTCGCTGCTAACCCGCGACCGCGGTCATGCCGAGGACGCACTTCAGGAGGCGCTGACCAAGGCGGCGATGAAGTGGCGGTCGATCAACGGCGACGGCAACCCCGAACCCTACGTACGCCAGGTCCTCTACACGGTGGTCATCGACCGCTGGCGGTGGCGCGGCCGCCGCGCTCCGGAGGTTGCGGGAGAGCCTCCGGACGCGGCGCTGCCCGTCGACTCGTTCGCGGACGCCGACCGTCGCCTGGTGCTCAAGGATGCACTCGCCAGGCTCACCGACCGGCAGCGCCAGGTGCTGGTGCTGCGCTTCTACGAAGACCTCACCGAGGTGGAGACGGCTCACGCCATGCACTGCTCCGCCAGCACGGTGAAGAGCCAGACGCGCCACGCCCTGAAGCGGCTGCGCGAACTGGCCCCAGAACTAGCCGAGACCTTCGGCGTTGAGCCCGAGGCTTCGTCCGGCACCGCGCCGGGTACCGAGCCAGGTACCGAGCCAGGCACTCAGGAGGTGCACGCATGAGCACCCAACTCCGCGAGCTGCTCGACGGCGCGGCCGAGTCGCAGCCACCGCACGATCTGGCTGCGCGCGCCGTCGCCGGTGCGCGCAGTCGACGCCGCCAGCGCTACACCGTTGCGGGATCGGTTCTCGCCGCCGCGGCGGTCGTCCTTGGCTTCGCAATGGTCAGCTCGTCGCAGCGACTCGACGGTGCACCGCGCCCGGACGAGGTCGCCGGACTGCCGGATGAACTTCCCGCGGCGAACGGACTTCCGAAGCTCACCGCGGACACCATGTCGTTCGCCTCGGCCGCGTACGTCGTCGACGGCAAGGTGGTCGTGGTCGATGCGGCGACGGGCGAGGGTGCGCTGGTGGACTTCGGCCCTGGGATACGCACCGTAGGACCGATTCCGGGGATCGGCGCGGACGCATCGCTGGCACTATCGCCCAACGGGCGATTCCTCATGGTGTCGTCGGGTGCGACGTCTCTTTCTCCGGGACGCGAGTGGCTCTGGCTCGTGGATGTAGCGACCGGTCAGGTCGGCTCGCAGGGCAGCCTCGCGCTGGTCGCACCCACCCCGAGTCCAGAGTCGGTAGGAATCGTTGGCCAGGTCGGGGGTCAGGGCGGTGTCGAGTTGCCCCCCAGACAGAGGGTGCCACGGCTGTGCCGCCGAGCCGCATGGCGTGGTCACCCGACGGGCAGACCTTCGCTTGCATCTGCTTCTTCGGCCGAACCAGTCCGGCCCATTTGCTGACGACGGAGATGTCAGCGCTGCCTGACGGTCTGGTCGTCAACAGCATCCGCGACTCTGTCGTGACCCCGCGACAGATTTCGTGGGGAACCGACGGACTGGTGGGTCAGTTCGATGGCGTGGACGGAGAGTGGCGGATGTGCCCCGACGTTGGCGACGCGACGGAGTTCGCCAGCCCGGCGAAGTGGGACCCGCCGCCCTACTGGGACGACCAGGTTGCGTTGCCCAACACGGTGGTCATGAGCTTGAACCCGGAGGGCGGCCATCTTGCAAGTTCGGGTGCGCCTTTCTACCGAATCAACACCCCCGACGCTCAGTTCTTCATGTCGATAGGCGGACGCCGCTTGCAGTGGGGGCCGTTGGCCGACGGGTACTTCGTCCTGATCCGGCCGGGATACGCCGTGCCAGGGGATCCGAACGAAGTCTTGAGATTGGATGACGGCGGTCAACACGACCTGACGACCGTCCCTCAGAACACCGCCGCAGTCTCCTTCGCCACCGACCTGGGCTAGCTGCACACTGCGTGAGCTCGGTGACGCCATAGCCTCACCCAACTACCGTGTTGTGCCGCCGGCACGGAAAGCGGGCGCGCGCGCCATCCGCTCCGGCGTGGTGTACTCAGCCGGTGGCCAAGGCTCCCGCGGGATTCGCCGAGTTCGTTGACGCGCGTGGTCCTGCGCTGATCCGCACGGCGTCCCTGCTCGAGCTCGACGACGCCGCGGCACAGGACGCCGTCGTCGAGGCTCTGGCGAAGGCGGCGCGTCAGTGGCGGGCGCTCTCGCGTGACGGCAACGCCGAGGCAGAGGTCAGGCGGAACCTGCACGAGACGGTTGTCGGCAAGTGGCTGCGTGCGCACACGTTGGACACGGTCCCGCCAACCGACGCAGTGGACGACGACGCCTCGAGCGCGCGAACGGCACTGGCGAAACTCACAAACCGCGAACGCGTCCTGGTCGTCCTCTCCGGCTTCGAGTCACTGACGAGTCGCGAGATCGCCACGCTCTTGCGGTGCACGACTGCGGAAGTCGACGCTGGCACCGAGAGCGCTGCCACAGATCTCCGTCGCGCCGCCGGTGTGGCCCTTGATGCTCCGCTGCTTCCACTGTTGAACTCCGCGGCTTTTCGAGACGTGCCGCCTGACTTGGCTGACCGCGCGCTCGCCGCGTCCCGCCAGGGTGGACGCCGCACTTTTGCGGCGGTGGTAGCTGGGGCGGTCGTAGTTCTGGCTGTGGTGGCAGTCGCTATCGCCTTGCTCCCCAAGAGCGACGACGGCCCGCCCGACGACTCGGTCGCCGCCAGCATCGAGCGCTGGGGCATTCCGGCCGAGGTGCCACCCGCGCGCGGGTTGCCGAGCCTGGCGGAGCAGCCAGTTGAGACAGCCTCGATGGCCTACGTCGTCGGTGGCAGGCCGATCGTCGTCGATGCAGCAACGGGGGACGCTCGCACCGTCCTGGCCGGCCAGCCGCAGCCAGCCTGGTACGACGGCGACATCGGAGGCGTCACGACAGGGCTCCTCCGTCGTGGGCCTCCATGGACGCAGGCGGTTCTCTCACCGGACGGGGCGTGGTTGCTGCTGGTGCAGGCGCCCCGCGAGCTCCGCCTCGAGTCCAGCTTCGGCCGCGCGCCCCCCGCCCCAACGGGCGACCTCTATCTCGTCCGCGTCAGCACCGGACAGGTCACCCCTGTGCCGGACGCCCGTCCCGTGTCGCGGGCGCAAGGTGTCGCCGGGGTCGCCGACACCGTCTTGGCGTGGGCGCCGGGCGCCGGCGCCTTCGCGTGCGTCTGCGGAGGGGGCCTGGCTGTCTACGACCTCGAACCGACCGTGCCTCGCGTCCTGCTCCTGTCGCAGACGCCGATCGCCATTACCGATGTCGTCTGGGGCGGCGAGGGGCTGATGGCCCGTCTGGTGGACGGCGGTTGGATATCGCGGAGCGGTGAGGTGGGTGCCGCAGGCCGCCTCGGCCTCGCCGATGCGGTCGCCGCGTCGACTGTCTCGCCTCCGGTCTACCTCGGCGTCGGGGTGACATCGACGTACGCGTTGGGCGCTGACACCGCCCCAGACGGCGGCCGCTGCGTCCTGTGGGACGCCGACTTCACTCTGCCGGTCCCGGTCACACCGGTTCCCGACCGCGATGGCGTGCTCTGCACGCCAGTCGCCCTGCAGCCGGGTCGCTCCGGCGTTCTCCTCGTAGTGCGGCCGGACCGGCCACGTCCGCAGCCGCTGCCTCTGGACGTGGTCACCGTCGACACCTTCGGGGCGAGCACCGTCATCGGGACGCTGCCCCCAGGGACGACCTTCGCGTCGTTCGCTGCGCGGCTCGCCGGCTGATGGGCCGGCCGCCCGAGCGCCGATCGGGAGCCAGATCGTGGCTAGGGGCGACGACGATGCGACCGCGTTCGCCGTCGGCGGAGCCCTGGAGCATGCCCGTCCGTGGCCCCTGGTGGCCCCTGGTGGCCGGCTAGGGCACCGGTGGGGGGCTGAACCCGGCCGGATCACCTCGGCCGAACCGTTTGCACTCGGAGGGTGAGAGTGCTAACAATTGGCTAGCACTCTCCCCAGGGGAGTGACAAACCACAGGCGCTGTGTGAGGTCAGCGGTGGTGGGCCGGAAGGGTCGGTCCCTCGCCTTGGCCGTCCGTCGCGGGCACAGAGCACCTGACCCCAACGTTCCGAAAAGGAAACCACGCATGGCAAAGATCATCGCGTTCGACGAAGAGGCCCGCCGCGGTCTTGAGCGTGGCATGAACGTGCTGGCGGACGCTGTCCGCGTCACGCTCGGCCCTAAGGGTCGCAACGTCGTCCTGGAGAAGAAGTGGGGCGCCCCCACGATCACCAACGATGGTGTGTCCATCGCCAAGGAAATCGAGCTCGAGGACCCGTACGAGAAGATCGGTGCCGAGCTCGTCAAAGAGGTCGCCAAGAAGACTGACGACGTTGCCGGTGACGGCACCACCACGGCGACCGTTCTCGCTCAGGCTCTCGTCCGCGAAGGTCTGCGCAACGTCGCGGCCGGCGCCAACCCCATGGAGCTCAAGCGCGGCATCGAGCACGCAGTCACCGCGATCAGCGAGCAGCTGTCGGCCATGGCAAAGGATGTCGAGACCAAGGAGCAGATCGCCTCAACCGCGTCGATCTCCGCAGGTGGCGACACCGAGGTCGGCGAGATGATCGCCGAAGCGATGGACAAGGTCGGCAAGGAAGGCGTCATCACCGTTGAGGAGAGCAACACCTTCGGGCTTGAGCTCGAGCTCACCGAGGGTATGCGCTTCGACAAGGGCTACATCTCGCCGTACTTCGTCACCGACCCCGAGCGCATGGAAGCGGTTCTTGAGGATGTCTACATCCTCATCGCCAACGCCAAGATCTCGGCCGTCAAGGACCTCCTCCCGATCCTCGAGAAGGTCATGCAGACCGGCAAGCCGCTGATGGTCCTCTCCGAGGACGTCGACGGTGAGGCGCTCGCGACGATCGTCGTCAACAAGATCCGTGGCACCTTCCGCTCGGTTGCCGTCAAGGCTCCCGGGTTCGGCGACCGCCGCAAGGCCATGCTGCAGGACATCGCGATCCTCACGGGTGGCACGGTGATCTCCGAGGAGGTAGGCCTCAAGCTCGAGCCCGCGACGCTTGACCTGCTCGGCACCGCCCGCAAGGTGGTCGTCACGAAGGACGAGACCACGATCGTGGAGGGCGGCGGCAAGGACGAGGACAT
>JANLWJ010000082.1:0-2343 GCA_031364455.1 Actinomycetes bacterium
GTCGTCTTTCTTCGGCCCAATGATGGAAGGAAAGCGGCGTCGCAATGCATCGGTAATGGAACGGGCATCGTCCACCGATAACGTGGTCTGCGTCACGAACGCCAGATTGTCCGGATCCTTGACCTTCAGGCGTTCGACATCCCGGATGGATTCCACCAGGTACATGCCGCTGCCGACCTGCCCCACGCCCTCTACCTGACCCATGGTGCCTTCCACCTCCGGATGACCGGCATGGCCGATCATCACGATTTCGCGCTTGCTGCCGTGCATCTTGCCGACCTCCACGTGCACCTTGGTCACCAGCGGGCAGGTCGCATCGAATACATTCAACTTGCGCGCCTCGGCGTCGCGACGCACCATCTGCGATACGCCATGCGCGCTGAAAACCACCGTCGCCCCTTCTGGAATCTCGGCAAGATCTTCCACGAACACCGCCCCCTTGGCGCGAAGGTCGTCCACCACGTATTTGTTATGCACAACCTCGTGACGCACGTAGATCGGCGCCCCGTGCAGCTTGAGGGCACGTTCGACAATTTCAATTGCACGGTCTACGCCGGCGCAGAAACCGCGGGGATTGGCGAGCAGGACTTCCATGATATGAGCGGGTGATTGAGGCGGCGATTATACGCGCGGCCCCGGGCTACAGATTGCCCAGGGAATTTGACCTTCAGGAAGTTTTGACACGGGAGCGGCGGAAACTATCCCAGATCAGCAGCGCTGCGCCGACGGTGATGCAGGAATCCGCCAGGTTAAATGCAGGCCATGGATCGAGCAACCTGGGGCCGCCGGGCCAGCGCACCAGCACGAAGTCCACCACCGCGCCAGTCACCACGCGATCGATGAGATTACCCACGGCGCCGCCGAGAACCAGTGCGAGGGTAAAACACAGAAAGCGGTCGGTCCGATGTTTGATCATCATATAGATGATCAGGACCGATGCGATCAGCGCAATGGTCAGGAAAAAATAACGTTGCCAGCCCGAGCCCGAAGCGAGAAAGCTGAACGCGGCGCCGGAGTTGTAGGCCAGTACCAGCGTCACCACCGGCGGCAACACGTCGATCGACTGCCCGGGAAGCAACGCGCTCTGGATCACGACTTTCGTAATCTGATCGAGTACCACCAGCAATGCGCTGAGACCAAGCCAGCCCCACAGGCTACGCATGGATGCGCCGCTCGCCGGCCCCGTAAAGATTTTCCGTGCAGCGTGCGCAGATTTGCGCATGGGCGGGATCCGAGCCAACGTCCGAGCGATAGTGCCAGCAGCGCTCGCATTTCGTGTGCAGGCTCGGCTTGACGATGATGTTATGCGCGTCATGCACGACATTCGCCTGCGATGTCACGAATACAAAGCGCAGATCGTCTCCCAGAGACTTCAGTAATCCGAACCTGTCTCCAGCTGCATGCACCTCTACCTCGGCCTGAAGTGAGGACCCGATTTTCCCCGCTGCCCGCAATGCCTCGATTTCTTTCTGCACTTCGGAGCGGGCCGCGCGAATCTCGTCCCAGCGCTCGCAGAGATCTCCTCCTGCGTCGGGAAACTGGTGCCAGGTGTACAGCAGCACGCTATCCTTTTCATTGCGCGTGAAAATCGGCCAGGCTTCGTCCGCGGTAAACGACAGCACGGGCGCCATCAGCCGCAGCAGGCTGTGCGTGATATGGTACAGCGCGCTCTGCGCGGAACGGCGCGCCCTGGAATCCTTGGCTGACGTATAAAGCCGGTCCTTGAGGATGTCCAGATAGAATCCGCCCAGATCTTCGGAACAGAACGCCTGCAATTTTTGCATGACGTAGTGGAATTCAAACCGGTCATAGTCCTTGAGCACCTGGCGCTGCAGGCGTTCCGCCATCTGCAGCGCATAGCGATCGATTTCGACCCATTCCGGCACCGGCAATTCATGTGCCTTCGGCTCGAAGTCATCCAGGTTGGCCAGCAGGAAACGCAAGGTGTTGCGAATGCGCCGGTAGGACTCGACGACGCGCTTCAGGATTTCGTCGGACAGGGATAGTTCCCCCGAATAGTCTGTCGAGGCGATCCAGAGGCGCAAAACGTCGGCGCCGAGCGTATCCATGACTTTTTGCGGTGCGATGACGTTGCCGAGCGATTTCGACATCTTGCGGCCCTGGCCGTCGACGACGAAGCCGTGGGTCAGCAGTGCCTTGAACGGCGCCTGTGCATCGATCGCGCAACCGGATAGCAGCGATGACTGGAACCAGCCGCGATGCTGGTCGGAACCTTCGAGATATAAATCGGCCGGTTTGGCCAATTCCTCTCGTCTCTGCAATACGGACATATGGGTCGTGCCGGAATCGAACCAGACGTCCAGCGTGTCGGGCACCTTTCGG
>JANLWJ010000100.1:0-1880 GCA_031364455.1 Actinomycetes bacterium
GCGGCGGGTGTGGATCTGATCCTGAGCATGAGCGGGCCTGATCGACGAGGCGGGGTGGGCGTGGCGTTCGGGTAGGTGGTGGTGCAAGTGGGCAGGATGCCCAGGGTGACCATCGAAGTTTCGGAAAAGCTGGCTGCGCTGTTGAGAGACGCAGAGGCCAGGTTGGAGAAGCAGGCCAAAGCAGCGGCGGCGTTCGAGGAGCTCGACGTGAAGGCAACGTTTGATGCCATCAACGCCATCGGGGGCGAGTTGGCCCTCGAGATGAAGCGGAGGGCGCTTCAACAACTCGACGTCCAAAGTGAACGCGTCCTCATCAACGGGGAAGAGTTCGCCAAAGTCGGCCGGTACGAAGCGCCGTACTTCACGAAGGAAGGGCCGGTCTCGGTGACGCGCAGTCTGTTCCGCGAGTGCGGGAAGAGAAACGCGAAGACGGTCGACATCGTTTCGCTGCGCTCGGGTGCGCTGGATGGCTGGCTGCCCGAGGCGGCGAAGGCCATGGCGTTCCTGCTGCAGCAGGGGACTTCGCGCGAAGCGGAAAGCACCGCCCGCGCGCTGGGCGTCTTGCCCTACTCGCGCTGCAGCTTCGAGCGCGTTGGCCACAGCGTGGGTGCCCTGCATGCAGTCGTGCGCGACGCCGTCGAAGACACGCTCATCCGCGGCTACGTCGTCCCCCGCGCCGCAGCGAGTGTGTCGGTTTCGCTCGACCGCGTCGCCGTCCCAATGGAGGAGCCAAGGCTTCGGCCGGTCGGCCGACCGAAGGCGGGCGCAGCCAAGCGCCCGGTCGAACGTGTTTGGCACATGGCCTTCGTCGCGACGCTGACGCTGCACGACGCGCAGGGCGAGGCCCTGCACACCATTCGCTACGGGCGAATGCCTGACCTCGGCGCCAGCGAGTTGCTCGACAGCATGCTGTCGGACCTGAAGGTGTTTCTGAAGAAGCGCCGCGGCCTGAAGGTGGTTCTGCTCTGTGACGGCGCGAAGGAGTTGGTGGACCTGCTCGACCGCGCGTTCAACGCTGAGAGCCTCGGCATCGACGTCGTGCGCCTCGTAGACTTCTGGCACGTCGCGGAGAAGCTGGGTGCCGCAGCGACCGTCATCCACCGGGCTGGAGCCAGCGCCGTGCTTCACCGCTGGAAGGGGTTGCTGCTCAACAGCGACAACGCCCGCGGTCGCATCCTCGGCGAGCTCTACGCATCCGGGAAGCAACACGTGCGCGTCGGCGACGAGTGCCCGGTCCACGCGGCCATCACCTACCTTCACAATCAGGGGCCACGAATGCGCTTCGCCACCGCGCGCGCTGCGGGCTTGCCCATCGGCAGCGGCAGCGTCGAGGCAACGTGCAAGAGTCTCGTTGGTCAGCGCTTGGTGCGAACGGGCGCTCGGTGGAAGGAGGACACGGGGCAACATGTCATCGACCTGCGCGCTCTGGCCCTCAGCGGCCGCTTCGACGCCGCAATCGACCACACGCTCGCGCCGCTCGTTTCTCACGTCAGGCGCGCGGCGTGATCAGGATTGGAGCCACACCCGGCGGATCAGCAAACGAGAGTCCTGATCGTGTCTTCCGGGCGCACCAATTCCTTCCCGCTGCTGCCGCCACCAAGTCGCTCGGGGAGGATTGTTCGGCGGGCGGCCAAACTGACTGCAAGTCCACAGCTTGCGTTCATTTTAAGGCTGAACCAACTCAAGGATGGGCGTGCAGCGCGACCTGTAAGACCGAACTCGACTGCCCCGATACTTGGCAATGTCTACAGCTCTTCCCTGGTTCAACGACCAGCTACTGCTTTCCCCCACCGAACTGGGGATACACCCAAACGAAAGCCCGCGACCGCCCGGCCGGGACCCCGACGTTGCCCGCCGAGGCTGCCCCAGCAAGCCCGGAC
>JANLWJ010000108.1:0-6073 GCA_031364455.1 Actinomycetes bacterium
CAGCGCTGGCGGCCCCGAGCCCACCAAGGGTGAACTCGTCGCGAGCCGACAACTGCTGGGTCACACGATCGAAGTAGAGCACGGTGAACGTCAAGGGGGTCGGATCCTCAGTCTCGAGCGCGCGAAGACCGGCACCCCCTGTCGAACCCTGCACGAGCAGCTCCGTCCCGTCGCCGAGGTCGCGCTCCTCGCGTTCGTGCTGGTGCCCCGCAAGAACCAGTGGCACGAATCCAGCCAGCGGATCCGCAGCGAGCGGATCATGAACCATCGCCAGGTCGACGAGTTCGTCGGACGCCTCGATGACCCGTGCCAGGTCCTCGCCGGATGTGACTACGGCGTCATCAGTGGGGTCCGTTGACTTGTCCGGTGTGAAGCGTGCGTCGGCGCTGCCGGCGATAACGAGCCCACCGACGTCGACAACCTCGTCATCGATCACGAACGTGTTCTCCATCTGCGCGATCGCAGTAGCCGTGGCAGTGGAGTCGTGGTTCCCCCGGATGTAGACGTAGGGGACACCCAGGGACTCGATTGGCTGCAGCAGCGCGTTCTCCACACCGGTCCCGTGGTCGGCGATGTCACCCGTGTCGAGGACGACGTCGATGTCGTACTGCTCGATGATTGACCGCATGATCGGCCAGACGTTCGGGTTCAGGTGGATATCAGACACGTGGAGCGCACGAATCGTGTCGGGGTTTCCTTCGAGGGTCGGCAGATTACGCGCCGCCGTCGCCAGCTGCGCGACGTTGTCAACCAGCCCGCCCAGCTGCTGGCCGTACTCTTCGAAGTTGCTGACGATCATGTCGGCGTCACCGACCACCTGCGGCACGAAGACCAGGAGCCCGGTGTAGTGCGGTTGAGCCAGTGCGCGGCTGTTCCACGTGGCCGCACCAGCGCCTGCCCCAAGGACCAGGACACCCGCGGTACAGGCGGCAGTGACGACGGCCCACCGCGGACGCCGCCACACCGCGAGCACCGCTAATGCCGCACCGACAACGGCCACGATGAGCGCCTGAAGATAGGCACGCAGCAGAAGGTCGCGCACCTCGTTTGGCACCTCGTCGAGGTTGGTGTCGCCCGAGGTCCCCGCGAGGGCATCCTGGGTGACGTCGTTGTCCAAAGAATCGACCTGCGCATGTAGCGCGAGGGGGCCGTCATGGGTGTCGAGCTCGATAGTCCCCAGCGGCGGTACGTCGACAACCGTGTCACCGGTCAACGAGAACGTGACCTCAGAGGAGACGATCAGCGGCCCCACTTGATCGCTTCGCTGCGCGCCGAGCGCCAGCCCGATCCAGGCACCGAGTAGCGCGACCGCCGCGAACGCGGCCGCCTGGCCCAAGTGACGCCAGGTCAGTTCAGCGCGAAGCGTCGTGAGCACCCGCTGCCGCACTGCTCACCACCGCCTCGAACGTCCCCTGGACTTCCATTGTCGAGGCAAAGTGCGGTGAACTTGACCCTCGGAGACCATCGGAGACCCTTGAAGTCGCCTCGCTACTCCGGGACACCCCAGTTGAAGCGGTGGGTGTGGATGTCGAAATAGACGAATGACTCCGTCGCCTTGACCCCGTCGATGCTCTTGAGTCGGCCGTTGACCACCTCGAAGAGCTGGTCCATGTCGGCGCAGACCACCTCGGCGAACAGGTCGAAGGAACCAGAGGTCAGGACCACGTAGATCACTTCGCCGATGGCGCCGACTGCGTCCGCGACGGCGCGGATGTCACCGTCAACAGCGATCCCGACCATCGCCATCACCGGAAGGCCGAGTTTCAGCGGGTCGGTGACTGCGACTATCTGGAGGAGGCCCGTCTCCATGAGCCGTTGCATCCGTTGCCGGACAGCCGGCGCCGAGAGTCCTACCTCCGCAGCCAGGTCAGCGTAGGAAGCGCGCCCATCGACCTGGAGCTGCCGGATGATGGCCCGGTCGATCGCGTCGATCGCGACCTGATGGGTCATTGCCGCTCCTCGGCGATCGAGTTGCCACCGTCGACGACGATCGCCTGGCCGGTGACGTAAGCGGCACCGGGTGTGGCCAGCCACAGCACGGCGCTCGCGATCTCGTCGGCGGTCGCCGACCGACCGATCGGGGTACGCCGCCCTTGCAGGTGTTCGTGCTCGTTCTGCGAACCGGTGGCAATCCAGCCAGGGCACACGGCGTTGACCGTGATACCCGAGCTGGCCACCTCGACCGCGATGGAGCGGGTCATCCCCACCATCCCCGCCTTGGCAGCGCCGTAGCCGGTGTTTCCCACCATGGCCATCACCGGGCCGGTGATCGAGGCAACACTTACAACCCGTCCGTACCCGGCGGCCAGCATTGGCTTCAGTGCTGACCGTGTGACGAAGAAGGCGGTGTCGAGGTTGCGGCTGATGCCCGCCCGCCATACCTCGTCACTCATCCCGACGGCGTCGGTATGGCCCTCAGCTGGGTCGGCGACGCTCGTCATACCAGCGTTGTTCACCACGACGTCGAGTCGCCCGAAGCGCTGAAGGGCCGACTCGACAAGCGCGCTCGCCTGGCCGCTGTCGGTGAGATCGGCCGGCACTCCGACCGCCTCGACCCCAGCAGCACCAAGCTCTGCGACCCGCTCCTCGATCCGCGCCGTGGTCGAGGTGACGACGACGCGTGCACCCGCCGCCCCGAGCAGCCGGGCACTGGCGAACCCGATGCCGGTCTCACTACCAGCCCCGGTAACCAGGGCAACGTGGCCGGTGAGGTCGAACGCGCTGCCCACCCCAGCCCGAGTCATCAGGCGTAGAGCTCGTTGATCGCCTTCGTGAAGACCTCGGTGTGCAGGTCGACGTCGGCCTCACTCGTTGACGGGCACATCAGCGCCATGTTGTGGAAGGGCGTCATAAGCACGCCCCTGTTGCGCGTGTAGAGGTGCATGTACTCGTCGAGATCGTCGTCGCCGGCCTTGTTCGACTCGGTGCCGTTGACCGGCGCCGGACGCGCAAAGCGGTACTCCGCGCGGGCTCCGAGCTGGCTGATGCTCCATGGCACGTCGACGCTGTCGAGCACGTGCTGCACGGCGTCGGTGAAGCGTGTGGCAAGCGTGATCATCCTGGCGAAGGCATCGTCAGTGAGCACCTCACCCAGGGTGGCCTTGGCGGCAGCCATCGAGAGCGCGTTACCAGCCAGCGTCCCGCCGACGCCGCCAACATCGATCAAGTCGGCCTCTTCGTGGGAGTTGATCTCATCAGCCAGTCGCTGACTGATTCCGTAGGTTCCGATGGGGATGCCGCCAGCAATCGACTTTCCGATGACCAGGATGTCGGGGTCCAGGCCCTCCGCCTTGGTCATTCCGCCAGGTCCGGCACTGAAGGTGTGCGTCTCGTCGATGAGAAGCAGCGCGCCGTGCTCCGTGCACAGATCGCGCAGGCCCTGAAGGAAGCCCGGCTCTGGCAGGACGATGCCGATGTTCGTCAACGCCGGCTCGGTGATGACGACGGCGACGTCACCGTGCGCCAGGGCTCGCTCGACCGACGACAGGTCATTGAACTCGGCCACCCGAGTGGTCTCGGCCGGGTGTACGGCAGGACCAGCGTTGCCTGGACGCGGCAAGGTGCTGCCGTCAGCGCCCATGATGACGACGGTCTCATCGACGCTGCCGTGGTAGCAGTAGGAGAAGGCCAGCACCTTGCTCTTCCCGGTGGCCAGCCGCGCGAGGCGCAGCGCCCAGCGGTTCGCATCCGTCGCGGTCAGGGAGAACGACCACAGCGGGAGACCGAATCGGCGGGTGAGCTCGCCGCCGACCCACGCCGCGTCCTCGCTCGGCAGCATGGTGGTGAAGCCACCCTTGGTGCCGATCCGCTCATTGATCGCCCGCACCGTCGCGTCCGGTGAGTGCCCGGCCATGGCGCCGGTGTCGCCGAGCGCGAAGTCGACGTAGGTGTGGCCGTCGATGTCGCTGATCCGGTTGCCGTGCGCTGAGTCGAGGTAGAGCGGGAAGCCGCCCGACCACTTGGTCATCCAGGTCATGGGCACGCCGCCGAATAGGTTCTGCTGGGCAGCCTCGAAGGCGGCCCGACTCTTCGGGTGGTTCTCGGCGTACGTGGTGCGCTCGCGCTCGATCAGGCTGGTGAGTCGGGAGCGGTCGAGGTTGGACATGCGGGACCTCACAGGAATGGTTATCGATGGTTGGTGCGGAGCCTACTATCGTTTCGATTGTTTCCCAAGCCCCATTCTTTGGGATCGAAGGCCCAGCGAGCAGTCCACGATTGGAAGGCGCGTCGCCTTGCTGCCGGCGCCGGCCCCTGTCACCATCGCTGCTCATGTCCAGCGTCAACGTAATCTTCGTCTGCATGGGAAACATCTGTCGATCCCCGATGGCGGCGTCGGTGCTGCGTTCAGAGCTTAAGAAGGCCGGACTCACCAACGTTCAGGTCAGCAGCGCCGGCACCGGCGGCTGGCACGTCGGTGACCCGGCTGACCGGCGGGCGCAGGCGGCGCTGGCCAGGCGCGGGTACCAGACCGAGCACAACGCGCAGCAGTTCGTGCCCGGGTCGTTCGGTGAGTACGACCTGGTCGTGGCAATGGACCGCGACAACCTCCGTGACCTCCGGAGACTAGCGCCTTCCCGTTTCCGCACCGAGACTCTTCGTCTCATGCTCGAGTTCGACCCAGATGCTGAGTCACTCGACGTACCAGATCCCTACTACGGGTCATCCGGCGACTTCGACCTCGTGCTCGACCTGCTCGAACCGGCCTGTCGCGGCCTCGTCGCACACCTTCAGACGACGACCTGAGACGCGAACGCGCGGCCAACCCGGAGGCTGACCGCGCGTTCGGTGATGGAGCAGATCAATTGCTGCCCGAGCAACCAGTGACCCAGAAGACCTTGTGCTTGACGTCAGCACCGATGGAGCCGGGGTTGTTGACTGTCAGCTTCACGTGGTAGCCCTGGATCGGGTGCGGTGCACCGGTGAACAGGAGTCTGTACGTCTCCTGATGGTCGATACCTGCCTCTGAGCCGCCCCCCGCGTTGTTGTCCTCACCGATATTCGGAGTGAGGTCGCCGCTCGTGACTTTGAGAGTGCGTCCGGCGAGGGTGGGCGCCTGAAGGTCAAAGTTGACGCTTGCATCGCCTACGCCCGCATCGAAGCCGTACCAGTCGACCTGGAAGACGCAACCGACGTGCGGCTCGTTGTCGGGTGCGGTGTCGAAGTCGACTCCGTCGATCTTGACCGTGCCGTTGTTGCCAGCGGGACCAACTGTGGCACCGACCGTGGCCAGTGGAACAAGCCCGGCCGCTAGCGCCACTGTGGCGCCAGCGAGCAGGATGCGCGAGGTGCGGCTCATCGTTTGTCTCCCCATAGTCTTCTTGGTGATCTCCCCCGATCACCAACGGTGAACAGCGGACCGAACCCGGTCGAGTTCGTGCTCACCCAGAGTGAACGAGCCACGAGGGGGCGTCCGGCGAAGCCCGCTACGTTCCCCCGATCGGAGCGCACCCAATCGGCCTAGCGGGCGGCGCCGGGTGCCGATAGCGTCGGCTCATGGACCAACCACCGCCCTTTGAGCCCCTCGACGAGGATTGGGAGCGGGCGCTCGTCATCGTCGCGCACCCCGACGACATGGAGTACGGGGGCGCTGCCGCCATTGCCCACTTCACCAGTCAGGGCAAGCAGGTCGGCTACACCCTCCTCACCAGTGGCGAGGCTGGCATCGACAGCCTCACTCCTGAGGAGTGTGCGCCGATCCGCGAGGCCGAGCAGTGGGCAGCCTGCGCCGCGGTCGGGGTCTCCCAGGTTGAGTTCCTGAACTTCCCCGACGGGACACTCGAGTACGGCCTGCCACTACGGCACGCGATCACCGCGGCCATCCGCCGACACCGACCAGAGATCATCATTACCACCAACTTCCGCGAGACCTACGGCGGCGTGATGCTCAACCAGGCCGACCACATTGCGGGTGGTCGCGCGGCGCTCGACGCCGCACGCGATGCCGGCAACCGCTGGGTCTTTCGCGACCTGCTCGCTGCCGGTCTGGAACCGTGGGCCGGGGTACGGCAGGTATGGGCGGCCGGATCCCCCGAGGGACGCCACGCAGTAGAGGTCACCGACTCCTTCGCCGCCG
>JANLWJ010000110.1:0-13718 GCA_031364455.1 Actinomycetes bacterium
CCTGACACTGCGGTCGCTCGCGCGATCGATGGCGGTGGGGCCGACTGACCGGTGTCCTCACGCTGCCAGTCGACCAGCTCTTCGGGGATCTCCTCGAGAAAACGCGACGGCGGGTTCCACTGCGGCGACCCCCAGGCCGACCTCATCACCGCTCGGCTCATGTAGAGGCGCTCACGAGCGCGGGTGATGCCGACGTACGCGAGCCGGCGTTCTTCCTCGAGCTCTTGGCTGTTGCCGAGCGAACGCATGTGCGGGAAGACGCCGTCCTCCATGCCGGTCAAGAAGATCACCGGGAACTCCAGGCCCTTGGCCGTGTGCAGCGTCATCAGCGTGACGACGCCGCCGTCCTCGCCTGCATCAGGGATCTGGTCGCTGTCGGCGACGAGAGCGACCTGCTCCATGAAGTCAGCCAGCGTGCCCTCCGGAGCAGCCTCCGCGAACTCGTGCGCCACCGCCTCGAGCTCGCGAAGGTTCTCGATCCGCGATTCGTCCTGCGGGTCGTGGGACGCCTGCAGCTCTGCCAGGTATCCGGTCTGCTCGAGCACCGCCTCGAGAACCGTCGCAGGGCCGGTGCCGGCCTCGACCAAGGTGCGCAGCATGTCCATCAGCCGGACGAAGCCGTTGATCGCATTGACCGAGCGCTGCTGCAACCCTGGCACGATGCCAGCCTGCGCGAGGCCTTGGGCGAAGCCGATCCCCTCGCGCTGCGCGAACACCTCCACCGCTGCAACAGCGCGGTCGCCGATCCCTCGCTTCGGAGTGTTGACGATGCGCCGCATCGATACGACGTCGTCCGGGTTGGCCAGCACCCGAAGGTAGGCGAGCGCGTCACGTACTTCACGCCGCTCATAGAAGCGGACGCCACCAACGACCTTGTAGGGAAGTCCGACGCGGATGAAGACCTCTTCGAAGACTCGTGACTGGGCGTTGGTTCGGTAGAACACCGCGACATCGCGCGGCTTGGCGTGCCCGGCGTCGCTGAGCTCATCAACCGTCTGCGCAACGAAGGACGCTTCGTCGTGCTCGTTGTCGGCGACGTACCCCACGATCGGCCAGCCCGAACCTGAGTCGCTCCAAAGGTTCTTCGGTTTCCGGTTGAGGTTGCGCGAGATCACCGAGTTCGCGGCCGACAGAATCGTCTGCGTCGACCGGTAGTTCTGCTCGAGCAGAATCGTCTGGGCGTTCGGGTAGTCCTCTTCGAACTGCAGAATGTTGCGAATGGTTGCGCCACGGAAGGCGTAGATGCTCTGGTCGGCGTCACCGACAACCGCAAGCTCTGCCGGCGGTAGCTCTTCGTCGGCAGGTCCGACGATCTCTTTCACCAAGACGTACTGCGCATGGTTGGTGTCCTGGTACTCGTCGACGAGCACGTGCCGGAACCGCCTCCGGTAGTGCTCGGCGGCCTCGGGGAACGCCTGCAGCAGGTTGACGGTCGTCATGATCAGGTCGTCGACGTCGACCGCGTTGGCCTCGAGCAGGCGCCGCTGGTACGTGCGGTAGACCTCGGCCAGCATCTCTTCGCTCGGCGTCGCCGTGCGGCTCGCATACGACTCCCAGTCGACAAGCTCGTTCTTGAGGTTGCTCACCTGCGCGCTGAACGAGCGCGGCGGATACTTCTTGGGGTCGAGATCGAGGTCGCGACAGACCATCGTCATCAGTCGGTGCGAGTCGGCCGCGTCATAGATCGAGAACGATGACGACATCCCCAGCCGTTTGCTCTCTGCGCGCAAGATGCGAACACAGGCGGAGTGAAAGGTGGACACCCACATCGCCTTCGCCCTGGGACCGACGAGCGCGCTCACGCGCTCTTTCATCTCACCCGCGGCCTTGTTCGTGAAGGTGATGGCGAGAATCTGTCCAGGCTGGACGCCACGAGCCGCCAGTAGGTAGGCGATCCGGTGGGCGAGTACCCGGGTTTTGCCTGATCCCGCGCCGGCGACGATGAGAAGCGGGCTGCCTTCGTGCTTGACGGCGGCTTGCTGCTGGTCGTTGAGTCCCTCAAGCAGCGCCCTGGTGTCGACGGCCGGCCGACGCGACGACGACGGCTGCGCGGCTGGCACGAAACCTGGGAGATCGTCGAAGAGGGAGGTCACTGACGGAAGTCTAGGTGGCCGGGCGGACACTCCCGGTGCGACCCGAGCCGGTGCCCGGAGGGCAGATCAGCGGAAGGAGCCGAGCACCGTGATGCGAACGTCAACACCCTTGGCCCCGCTGTTGAGCACCCGGACCATTCGCCGATCACCAAGACCTGCAACGACGGTTCCGGTGACGGTCTGTCCTGGGGCGATCGACAGATCGGTCGTACCGGGGCGTGACCCGCCTGGGCGCCAGAACGTCAGCTTGCCGGACGTGGTGGCACGGCGCGCTGTCACCTGCAACAGCACGCTGTCGGCGTCACGCGCGACTGCGTCGCTGACCGAGAAGTCCTTGGGCGAGCCGTCTCCCAGGAGCGAGAACTGAAGATCTGATCCGGTATCGACGACGGTCTTCGGGGCCGCCCGCAGCGCCAGGCTCCGGCCACCGTTGAGCGCGGCCGGCTCATAGGCCCCGGTGATATCGACGGCAACGTCTCGACCGTCGGACCCATCGTTCTCGATGATGACCGCACCGTCGCGGCCCAGCGGCACCGACGTCTGGACCGTGGTCGCGCCCCTGCCGTAGGTGAGCACCGGGACCCGAGGACGGGTGCCGCCGGCTGGGTAGGCGAAAAGCGATCCGTGGCCCTGCCCAGCGGCAACGGTGAGACTGAGAACCGCCGACGACGACGCCGGATCAGTTCCGGCCCGGCCAGCAACGGTGACCTTCGCTCCGCCGCCGGCGCCAAGTGAGAGGTTGACCAGGCGCTGTGGGCCGACACCGTCGAACTGGTTTCCGCCATCAGCGGCGATCCGTTGGCGCAGCGACAGGGGCGCATCCGGGTCGACGTAGTAGCCGACGACACTCACGGCCAGGTCAGTGGCACCAAAGTCGGTGAAGAAGCTGACCTTCCCATCGGCACCGACCGGAAGCACCATGGACGCGGAGCTGATCTGGTTCTGAGCTGCCGAGACACGGCGTACCGGAGGGATGTCCCCACCTGCAGGGCCTGCCGCGAGTCCGGCGTTCCAGTTCGGACGCCGCATGGCCACATTGAGCGCGACCGCCGCAACTCCCTTGCCAGGCACTGGACCGGTGCCAGTTACCTGGACGTCTACCCGGCGACCTGAGCTCTGGAAGAGCCGACAAGGTCCGTTGAGCATCCCGGCGCCGGACTCAGTGGAGGCCAGCCGCGTGGGAGAGACCGGTACGTAGCGCATCGGGTCGGTCTGGACCCGGGGCGCTGACGTTGTCAGGGAGCCGTTCACGCATGGTGTCCCTAGCGGCTTACCGTTCCAGAAGGAGGTGCGACCAGTGGAACCGTCGTAGCTCAAGCTGATGTGGATGTGGTCGGTGTGCGGGTTGGTGCCGCTGTACGAGCCCCACCCGGGATCGCCGTAGGCGCGCCAGATTCGTTTGTTGAAGATGATGTACATGACGCCTAGCCGTCGCGCCATCGCGTTCTTGTTGCCGTTCGCGTCAGTAGCCAGGAGCCACGACAAGAACGCGTCGGCCTTGGCTTTGCCCGCCTTCGTCGTCGAGTCCACCATCCAGTCGAGCGCCCGACCGTCGTTGTGCTCCGACGTCGTGTAGCAAGCGTTGCGGGCGATCCCGATCGACTCGTCGGAACCGTAGGTGGCCCGAATGAGGTCGGCGATCTTCTCCGCACCTGGCTTGTTGACGACATCGCAGACGGTGTTGCCTTCGTAGGGGGCATACCCCTCGATCGCCTTGCCGAACCTGGGGGTGTTCGGCTTCGGTGGGGCCGCCTCGGCGGACGTGGTCAGCACCAGGGGGATGAGGGTCGCAAGGACCGCCAGAAGCACCAGGTGCACCGGCAGACGAAGGGCTCGCGTCGACTTAGGCATCATGAGTACGTTCGGCGGCCAAAGTGCCGCGCTGAAGCCTCCTGCCTACCATGGCGCGGAGCAGATCACCCGATCAGCGCACTCACAACCGGCCACCTGGTCGTAATCCAGCAGAAGGAGCCCCTGTGGCTGAGCCCCTACCGGACGGCGAGGTTGAGCGCGTTCTGGTGGTCACCGCCCATCCCGACGACGTCGACTTCGGCGCATCCGGCACGTTGGCCCAGTGGACGGCCCAAGGAATCGCCGTCACCCTCTGCGTGATCACCGACGGAGACGCCGGTGGATTCGACCCGACGGTCCCAAGATCGGACATTCCCGGCATTCGGCGCGCCGAGCAGCGAGCGGCCGCCGCCCTGTGGGGCGCCACCGATGTGGTCTATCTCGGGTACCGGGACGGCGAGCTGACGGTCTCGCACGACCTGCGCCGCGACATCAGCCGGGTGGTCCGGCAGGTGCGACCACGGCGGATGCTCATCCAGTCCCCCGAGCGCAACTGGGAGCGGATCCAAGCCTCGCACCCGGACCACCTCGCCGCTGGTGAAGCGGCGATCCAGGCGATCTACCCCGATGCCCGCAACCCCTTCGCCCACGTCTCACTACTCGGAGACGAGGGGCTCGAGGCATGGACGGTTGACGAGGTGTGGGTGATGGCTGGTCCCCAGCCCGGTCAGGTTGTCGACATCACCGAAACGTTTCCAACGAAGATCGCTGCCCTCAGGGCGCACAAGTCGCAGACAGCGCACATGGACGACCTGGAGACCTTCATGCGCCAGTGGGGCGAGACGATGGCCGAGCGCTTCGGGCTGCCCAAAGGCCGTCTAGCGGAAGCCTTCCATGTGGTGCGGACCGGCTAACGGCACTGCAGCTAGGTCGCGGCAGCTGGTTCTTTCGAGTCCAGGAAGTGCGGGGTTGGGCTCTGGATTGGCGGATTCCTTGCGCTTTCCCAGCGATTCTTGGATGAAAAGCGCAGGGAATCCGCCAGTCCCAGGTCGCCTCACTTCAGGGCCGTCTCAACGCCTGCGCACACCTCAACCTCGGGTGAGCCCTAACCGGTCTAGGCGAAACCGGTGTTCTGTTCAGATGAGCGTTCCGGCCAGGGTGAGACCGGCGACTGAAGAGCAGGTCGGCTGTAACGGTTTGCTGGGGACCAATGTGTCGACGCCCGTTGGGATGCCGGGGCCCCTACCTTGGCCGAACGGGCTAACGCCAGAAGACCGCGACGACGATGTTGGCGATCGTCAGCCCACCGATCAGGGCCCATGCACCGGTGCTGAGCACATCGCGCTTGCGGTTGGCGAAGACGAGTACCGCCACGATCACCGCCACCGTCAGTTTCACACCGATCTTGGCGTGATCGACGGGTGCATCATCTGACTCGGCAATCCCGACAAGCAGAAGGCCGGTCACCAGCTGGGTAATGATGCCGTGCACCATCGCGTTGTTGACAACCCGTGGCGACGTCTTGATCTGCACCAGGAAGCCGCCCAGCAGGCTGGCCAGCCCGATGAAGTGCAGGACGACAAGGGTGTGCTCGAGGAATTCCATGCCGTCACTTTAGGGCGTCAGGTGAGCCGACGATCGGACGCCCACCGGGCAAGCTCGTTGCGGTTCGACAGCTGCAGCTTGCGCAGCACACTCGACACGTGCGTCTCGATGGTCTTGATCGAGAGGAAGAGCTCCGACGCTGCCTCGCGATAGGTGTAACCCCTGGCGATCAGACGCATGACGTCGCGCTCGCGCGGCGTGAGCCGATCAAGCTCCTCATCGATCTCCGCTACTTCCACCGAGCCGGCGAAAGCGTCCAAGACGAAGCCGGCCAACCTCGGCGAGAAGACGGCATCGCCCGCTGCCACCTGCCGCACTGCGTCGGCTAGCTCGGTACCGCTGATGGACTTCGTGACGTAGCCGCGCGCCCCGGCGCGGATGGTAGCGATGACATCCTCCGCAGCGTCCGATACCGACAGGGCCAGGAACCGGGTGTCTGGAGCGGCTTCCCCCACCTTCCTGATCACCTCCGGACCGTTTCCCCCCGGAAGGTGGACATCGAGAAGTACGACCTCCGGCTGTGTCGCAAGGATCACGGTGACGGCCGAGTCGACGTCCTCTGCCTCGCCAACGATGGTGACCTGGTCTCCGAGCTCGGTTCGCACGCCGGTGCGAAACATCCGGTGGTCGTCGACCAATACAACTGTCGGTGGAGTCGTCTCAGGGTTCATCATCGCGTCTCCATCACTAGCTCGACTCGAGTTCCCGAGCCCGGCTCGGTGGTGACCGAAGCTCGCCCTCCGTAGCGCTCAATGCGTCCGAGGATCGACTGGCGGACGCCCATCCGGTCGCTGGGGACCTCGTCGAGGACAAACCCCGCACCCCTGTCGCGCACATGGACAGTCACCTCCGTCGGGGTCATCTCCGCGTACACCGAAACCGTGTCATCACCGGAATGGCGTCCGGCGTTCGATACTGCTTCCCGAGTGGCTTGAAGCATCGCGGCTAGCGGCTCGTTCAACGCCACATCACCGACACACACGACATCGACCCGGACCCCGTAGGTGTCCTCCACCTCTGCCGCCAGCTCCTCGAGCGCCGCGCGAAACGACGCCTTCAGCGGCGAGGGCGCCGGATACAGCCATCGCCGCAGGTCGCGCTCTTGCGCTCGCGCGATCCGGGCCACCTCGGCCGGGTCGGACGCATTGCGCTGGATCAGAGTGAGCGACTGCAGTACCGAGTCGTGCACCTGCGCGGCAATCTCGGCCCGCTCTTCACTTCGGATCCGCGCGCGGCGCTCGGCGTCCCGCTCTCTCCACAGGCGCAGTCCAAAGGGGCTCGCCACCAGGGCGATGCCGACGACCACAACGACGACGGCAGCCAGGAGCGCACCCGCCTGCCCGACACCGACACCACCTACCCCAAAGGAGATGAGCCCAACCAGTACGAGCACGACACCGAGCCCGATCTGCAGGACGCCGGTGCGCCGACCCGGACTCACTCGGCCAACGCCGCTGCGCAGGCGGTCGCGCTGGCCCTCGTCCGCGCGCAGCCAGATCAATGCCGCGCCAAGGCCGGCCACGCCGAGCGGAAGCACCCCGCGCACATTGACTCCGGCCATCGACGCGAGCAGGAGTGCGCCAAGCACCACGCCGGTAGCACCGAGGACCAGAAGCAGCGAGTTCTCAGCGCTCCGGCCGTCGACGCTGGCAGCAGGGCTGACGTGCTCCTGCGGAGAAGACGTGTCAATCGGCACGAGCGCCCACAAGATTGCGTAGGCCAGGAAGCCGGAGCCACCGATGAGCGCGAGCACGACGAACGCTCCGCGCACCCACCACACATCGACGCGGAGGTGCTCCGCGATTCCGCGTGCCACCCCACCGACCATCCGACCCGACGATGCGCGCGTCAGCCGCGGAGCCACCTGTGCAGTAGGACTCTGCGTGGCCGTACTTGTTGCAGAAGGACTCTGCGTGTATGGGGTGGTCACCCCCCTATCGTGGTGGGTCCGGTGCGGGTACGTCCTCAGGGAGTGGCCGCCAGATGCCGTCCGATTGCTCAGGGTGCACGTTCAGGGACACCTCAGGGCCTGCGCCCGATGTGCCGAGGCGCTGAGAGGAGTTGCATGGAGCCATGACCGAGAACGAGACTGAATACGCCCCCCCGCCCGCTGGCTTCACGCCCCCACCAGCGCCGCCACCAGCCCCTCCACGCCCGGCACTGCGCCGCACGACCGGCGATGCGAACGTCCTCGGCGGCGTTGCCGCTGGGATTGCCCGCAGCCTCGGGATCGACCCGATCTTGGTTCGGGTGGCCTTTGTCGTGTTGGCCATCTTCGGCGGGAGTGGCCTACTGCTCTATCTCGCCGGCTGGCTCTTCATCCCCGAGGACGGTCGCGCCGACTCGATGGGTGAGCGCTTCGTCCGCAACCACGGTGCGCTCGGCATCGCCGCCGCGGTCGTTGTCGGCGTTCTTGTCGTCGGTCCGATGCTGGCCTGGGGCCTCTGGGGAGACGGCCCCGGCTTCGGTGGCGTCGTCCTGCTCTTCCTGGTGGTCGCTGCCGTCGTTGCGCTGACGCGGCGCGGTGACGGGTCGGAGGCACCCCCTGAATCCATCGGCCAGGCACCAACTGTCGCGCTCCCGCCAGCTCCCCCTGGTGGCCCGACATCACCGACGCTTGCACTCACTACTACCCCACCCCCTCCTCCACCAGCCCCGAAGCCACCAAAGGTGAAGTCGGTGCTCGGCCGCCTGACCGTCGGCGTCGCGCTTCTAGCGGCTGGCGCGCTCATCGCCCTCGACGTCGCCGACATCATCGACGTTAACGCGGTGGTCGTCATCGGGACGGCGTTGGCCGTCGTGGCAGCGGGGTTGCTCGTCGGCGCGTTCGTTGGACGCTCGCGCGGCCTGATCGCTCTCGGCGTTGTCCTTGTGCTCGTGCTCATCCCGCTCGGCGCGCTCCCGGACGACATTCGCTGGAACGCCGGGGCCGGAGCCGGCGACCGCGTCTACCGCGTCACGTCGCAAGAGGACCTACAGACAACGTATGAGCTCGGCGTAGGCACGCTGACCCTTGATCTTCGTCGGCTCGACCTAACCGAGCCGGTCGCGATCGATGCCTCCCTGGGTATCGGCGAGCTGACGGTGCTGCTGCCGAAGGACGTTGCAGTCACCACGACAGCCGATGCTGCAGTGGGCAGTATCGAGTTGCCCGGTGAGAAGCCGCTCGAAGGCGTCGACGTCGGCCGAACGTGGGACCGCCCCGCCGGCGACGATTTGACGGGGGGCTCGCTCGACCTGACGCTGAGCACCGGGCTCGGCCAGGTCACCGTGATCGACAACAACCTGGAGGTCTACCGATGAAACGCCACCCGTTCGACCTGACGTCCTTCATCTTCGGCGCCATCTTCGGCGGTGCGGCCGCGGTCTACCTGCTGGCCGACCAGCTCGCCTGGGACGTGAACGGTCGCTGGGTGCTACCGGTCGCCCTTATCCTCTTGGGTATCGCCGGTATCGCCGGCGCGGTCGGCGGCCTGCGGTCAGGCTCGGGCTCGGCTGACGCCGACGAGGCCGAAGTGGAGAGCACCGCCGACGAGTTGGCACCGAACTCCGTCAGCTGAGCGAGCCGGAGGCCCCGGCGAACTGCAGACCGCGGGATGCGATCGGTGTCAGGCGCAATGAGCGCACCTCGTCCACTGGAAACCACGTCGGGGTGTCCGAACTGCCGTCCTCGTCGATTACGGCGAGTGGACCGTCACTATCGACCGTGACCCGATAGAGGATGCGGACCGCGTGGTACCGCTCCAGCACCTCTTGGTCGAGGTAGTGCTCGCGGAAGTGTGAGTCGACGTCGAGCAGCTCGACCACTCGTCCGCGAAGCCCGGTCTCCTCGTAGAGCTCACGGACCACTGCATCTGCGGGGTGTTCACCGTGGTCGATTCCACCGCCGGGTAGTGACCATGCTCCGGCCGCGGGGGTTCGCTTGGTCAGCTGGACCAGCAGCAGGCGACCGTCGCGTTGGACAAGGCCGTAGGCGGCAACGCGTTGGATGTCCTGAACCGCCTGCACCACACCGGCGATCCTGCCACGGGTGCTACTCGGGCCCGGCGGGGCCCGCACGGCTCACGCCGAGCGGGCCCGCCAGCCGAGAAACCGCAGGTAGCTCCGCGAGCCAATCCGGGCCACGGTCGGCACCGGACTCACGGTCCACCCACGATGCTCCAGGTACTCGAACCAGTCCTGATCCGGTTCGCCAGTCATTGCCGGCCAATCGAATCGTTGCCAGTCCATGACACCTGACCTTCTGTTGGGCTTTCTGTCGAACTGTGGAACTGCTTGGAAGGGGTCCCTTGGGAAGGGGTAACCATAGATTCGGACATCCCGGACTAGTTCTTTAGGACTATCTGAGACTAGTTCAGGAAATTCTCGCCGGAGTCGAGTCGACCGCGGGGCGAGCGGCGGAACTAGGCGTCCCGGATACCTCGAAACGGTCGATGGCCGCCGAGAACTCTCCAGCCAGCTCAGTGATCTCTGCCGCCGAGCCGGAGGTCTGCTGCGAACCGGCCGCAAATGCCTGCGCCATGTCGGCAACCTGGGACATGGCCTGGACGACTTGGTCGGATGCCGATCGTTGCTGCTGGGTCGCGACCGAGATCTCAGCAACCGCCGTCGTCGTTGATTCCACCATCTGCGCGATCCGGTCGAGGGCCGTCGATGCCGCGCCAGCCACCTCAACGCCACGACCGGCCTCGCGAGTACCCCCTTCGGACGCGAGGACGGTGGTCTGTGTGTATGCCTGGATCTCGGTGACGAGCCCTTGGATCTGCGCCGTCGAGTCCTGCGCACGCTCGGCCAACTTGCGCACCTCAGCGGCAACGACAGCGAACCCACGGCCATGCTCGCCTGCGCGCGCTGCCTCGATGGCCGCATTGAGCGCCAGCAGGTTGGTCTGCTCACTCAGCTCGTCGATCAGCGCCAAGATCCTGCCGATCTCGCCGACCTTCTCGCCGAGCGCACTCGAGCTGGTCGAGATGGTGTCAACAGTGTCTGTAATGCGGCCGATCGCTGCGACCGAGTCCTGCACCGCGCTGAGACCCTGACTTGTCAGCGTCAACGTTTCCTGGGCTGAGTCGGAGACAAGTGAAGCGGTGTCCGCGATCTGTGCCGCGGTCGCGGCCAGCTCCTCGACGGTCGCAGTCGTCTCCATGACAGCTGCTGACTGCTCGGATGCAGCACCCGCCTGCTGAACCGCGGTTGCCTGCAGCTCGGTAGCCGATTGGGCCAGTCGCTCACCACTGACCTGAGCTTGGGCAACGAGGTCACGCAGGTGGGTGAGCGTGGCGTCGAAGGCCTGGGCAAGAGCGGTCATCCGCTCGTCACCGAGGTCGACGTCGACCGTCACCGACAGGTCACCGGCGGCGGCCAGTGCCAATGCGTGAGACAGGTCCTCCATGCGGGCATCGAGCGAGTCACGCTCAGCGCGGATCACTGCTTCGTCGGCCTGGCGACGACGGCGGGTACGGAAAGCGCCAAGGAGGCCCGCGATCGTGAGCGGGATGCCGATCGCGAAGAGGGCCACGATGAGCGGTGTGAGGTTGGCAACGAGCCCCGTTGCGACGCTGGGAGCTGTCGCAGTCACCACCCACCGATTGGCGTTGGTCGCTTCGAGCGTGCGGCCTTCAGGCATGGGGGTGAGGCTGGCCCGCTCGCCGTCGAGGTTCGCCACGCCAGCAGCCGAGAGATCCTGGGCGGCGAACGTGTCGTCTGTTGGGTTGCCCAGGTCACCCTTGGGAAGCTGTTTCTGATCACCGTCGATGATGACGGTGCCGGTCTCGGCATCGACCACCCTGATATGGGCACCGCTGTCGGCTGCGACCAACGCCTGGCGAAGGCTCTCGATACTCACCTCGAAGTGAACGAGTGCCTCTGACCTGCCGTTCACCTCCACGGGAGTCGCGGTCGCTATCACCCACAGCTTGGTATCCGGAGAGACATAGGGAAGTGACTGATAGGGGACGCCAATGGGCTGCTCTGAGGTGGGCTTGAAGAACTCGGCCCCGGTCTCGTCCAGGGACAGATCGGATGCGGAGGCCGTCTTTCCCTTCACCACTCGCGCCAGCTCACGGCCGGTATCCAAGTCGATGAGGCAGGCTTCGCTCACCGCGCCAGGGTAGGTGTCTTCGATGGCGGCCAGACTCTGGTGCGAGTCTGCAAGGGCGGGGATGGTCTTGTCGACCTTCGATGCCAGCGATCCGGGTGCCGCGTAGACGTTCTGGAACGATGGTTCGGAAGCGAGTTGCAGGTCCGAGCCAACGGCACGGTCGAAGAACTCCGACAACAGGAGCGCCGAGCCCTCCGACGCGTTGCTCAGCTGCTGGTCGAGCTCGACAGCAGTCTGTGCTGACTCACGTACCCCGAGGAAGAGCAGGCCAGAGCCGAGGGCTGTCATGGACACCCCAACAGTCAACGCGACGGCGCGCCACGAACGACGAGCCATACCCACTCCCCTGTGCCATTAAGGAAACGGCGCTCCCTGAATACCTGGTCAGGATGGGGATCGGCCATTCGGGTGAACACCTTGAGCCCGTCGAATGCGTAGAGGTGCTACTCCCACTCGATGGTGCCGGGTGGCTTGCTCGTCACATCCAGGACGACCCGGTTGATCTCGCGCACCTCGTTGGTGATCCGCGTCGAGATCTTGGCGATCACGTCAAAGGGCAAGCGCGACCAGTCAGCAGTCATGGCATCCTCACTCGAAACCGGGCGCAGCACCACTGGGTGGCCATAGGTACGTCCGTCCCCTTGGACGCCGACCGAACGAACGTCGCCCAGGAGGACGACAGGGAACTGCCAGACGTCGCTGTCGAGCCCCGCGCGAGTCAGCTCCTCGCGTGCGATCGCGTCGGCAGCACGGAGTGTCTCCAGACGGTCGTAGGTGACTTCGCCAATGATTCGGATACCGAGCCCTGGCCCTGGGAAGGGATGGCGCCAGACGATCTCCGCCGGCAGGTCGAGCTGCTCGCCGACCGCACGCACCTCGTCCTTGAAGAGGGCGCGAAGTGGCTCAACGAGCTTGAACTGCAGATCCTCAGGCAGCCCGCCAACGTTGTGGTGGCTCTTGATGTTCGCCGTCCCGGCACCCCCACCGCTCTCGACGACGTCGGGATACAGGGTTCCCTGTACGAGGAACTCCACCTGCTGACCGTGCGCCCCCGCATCAGCGACGACCTCGGCCGCTGCGTCCTCGAAGACCCGGATGAACTCGCGCCCGATCACCTTGCGCTTCTGCTCTGGATCGATGACGCCGGCGAGGGCCTCCAGGAAGCGACGCTCGGCGTCGACCACCTTGAGTCGGACGCCGGTCGCCGACACGAAGTCCTTCTCGACCTGCTCAGCCTCGCCGGCGCGCAACAGGCCGTGGTTGACGAAGACGCACGTGAGCTGGTCACCGATGGCCCGCTGCACGAGGGCCGCGGCAACGGCGGAGTCGACGCCCCCTGAGAGGCCACAGATCACGAGCTTGTCACCCACCTGTGCGCGGATCGCTTCGACCTGCTCGTCGATGACGTTGCTCATCGTCCACGTTGGACGACATCCGGCGATCTCGAAGAGGAAGTGCTCGAGCACCTGCTGCCCGTGCTGGGAGTGCATGACCTCAGGGTGGAACTGGACGCCGGCCATCCGCCGGTCAACGTTCTCGAAGGCGGCGACGGGGGCGCCTTCGCTCATGGCCGAGACCACGAAGCCGGCCGGCGCGACGGTCACGGAGTCACCGTGCGACATCCACACCGACAGCTCAGTCGGGAGGTCGGCGAACAAGACAGACTCGCGGTCGACGACGTTGAGGGGCGTTCCGCCGAACTCGGAGGTACCGGTGCGGGCTACCTCGCCTCCGAGTGCCTGGGCCATTGCCTGGAAGCCGTAGCAGATCCCAAAGGTAGGGACTCCGGCCGTAAAGAGGGCCTCGTCGACCTGCGGTGCGCTGTCGGCGTAGACGCTGCTCGGCCCTCCGGAGAGGACGATCGCGGCCGGACCCTTGGCGAGCATCTCGGCCACCGGCAAGGTGTGCGGGACGACCTCGCTGTAGACCCTGGCCTCGCGCACTCGGCGCGCGATCAGCTGGGCGTTCTGGGCGCCGAAGTCGACGACGAGGACGGTGTCGAAACTCTCCGCTGTCACCCGCCGATCCTACCGACGAGTGAGTCTGAGCCCGCGCGGCGGGAAAGTGAATGGCCCGGTGACGGTCCTCTCCCCTAGCGTGGGGTCGACATGCTGCTCGACAACCTCCCC
>JANLWJ010000155.1:0-9132 GCA_031364455.1 Actinomycetes bacterium
GTCCGGTGGGGTGCTGACATCCGCCATTCTGGTCTGCCTTACACAGCTGTGTCTGTCGTCCAGGCGACAACCTAGCTGTCAACTACGCGACAGGTACAGCATCTTCTTGCATCCCGACTGGCGGAGGTGCCACGCTGCCCGACGTGGAGCCAACGGAAACGCTGCTTACCGGGACTGGCCTGTTCGCTGGGCTGGATGCACGGCTCTTGCGCCGTCTCACTGACGGAGCGATCCGCAGAACGTTTCCTCGTGGCCAGGCGCTCTTCCATGAGGGCGACTCTGGCGAGTCACTACACGTGGTCATCGAAGGGTTGGTCAAACTCTCCGTAGCCTCACCCGATGGACGGGAGATGCTGCTCGCGACAGTCCGTCCGATGGAGGCGTTCGGTGAGCTGTCCCTCGTCGACGGTGGTCCTCGTTCAACATCGGCCGTCGCTGTGGAGGAGACCACGGTGCTTGTCCTGCGAAGGTCGGACCTGCTGGAAGCTCTCCGTCACGAACCTGCGCTCGTAGAGGGTGTCTTGCGGTCGATGGGCGCACTTGTGCGGCGGCTCACCGAGCAGACCACCGACCTGGTGTTTCTCGACGTGCATGAACGCGTAGCGAAGCTCCTTGTTTCACTGGCCGAGCGGGATGGAGTCAGCCGAGACGGAGCTGTCGTGGTGGACCTCGCGTTGTCGCAGGGAGAGCTTGCTGAGATGGTCGGGGTTTCTCGGCAGAGCCTCAACCAGGCCTTGCACAAGTTGGCCGAGCGCGGGTGGATCACCGTCGACGGTCGACAGGTGACGGTCATCGACCTCGAAGGTTTGCGGCGCCGAGCCGGCCTGTAAGGACTGGGTTCCGGCATGGTCAAGGCTGCTCAACCATCAAGGCAAGGAACACTCACTGAGCGTTAGCGGCGAGCGCCTGAAGTACAGCTTTCATTTGGAAGACTGTCAGCCCCGGATGCTTTGCGAGAATCCTGGTGATCAGGCCGGTGATGTGGGGGGAAGCAAAGCTGTTTCCCGTGGCCCGCATCGTCGAGCCATCGAGTCCAGCTATCTCGATGTCGATCCCCGGCGCTCCCCACTCCGCTGGCGGGTTTGGGTTGAAGTCAAGAGCGAACGGGTCAGTGCCATCATGGGCCGCGACACTGAACACGCCCGAAAACTCAGAAGGGTAGGAGCGGCCCGGCCAGTTGTTCATGGCCGACACCACCATCACTCGTTGGTGGACGGCCTCATCGATCAACCGGTGAAACGCGGCGAAGTGAGTGCGATTAGGCGTCGACAGGCTCAGGTTGACCACCTGAATACCGTGATCCAGCGCCCACCGCAGTCCTGCAGCAAACACGAAACCCTTGCCGCTGAGTTGCTTGCCCAGAACCCGGATGCTGTAGATGTCTGCGTCCTGACAGGCTTTGCGGACGATCGCCGCGCAGGCAGTGCCGTGCCCAAAGAGGTCCTCATGTGGTCCCTCGTCGTAGCGGACGCCGGTGGGGGAGTGCCGGTCGTACTCAACCGCCACGCCGCCAGCGATGGCGCCCACCCATGGGTGGGCGCCATCGACACCGCTATCCACGATGCCCACCTTCACGCCGGCGCCACTGCTTCCGCCCCACGCCCACTCGGGCGAGATCGCAGCCGGCAGCATTGGTGGAACATGCGCGAGGTGGGCATTGTCGAACTGCCAGGCGTACGCGGGCTTCACGGTTGCGGCGCTGCCATCTTCGCGTAGGCGACGAAGGACGCGAGGATACGAATGGCCGCGGACCGTTCTTCCGGTCCGAGCCGGCCCAGCGAGTAGAACAGCCCGGCCAGCTCGGACAACGCGCGGGTTGGTCCTCGGAGCTGGGCCGCTACCGCGTCAAGGGCCACACCGAGATCACCGTCGCCGTCGGCTGCCTTGCCTAGCGCCTGAAGCAGAGCAGTGCCGAGGTTGTCGAAGACGGCCATCGTCTGCAGAGTGAGCGTTGCCTGGCGGGCGAGCAGCTCGAGCAGCCGAGACGTGCTGGCGTCCGGCTCGACCTCAGCGTCGAGAACTTCCAGGACCCCAAGCACATCGTCCGCGGTCTGGAGTGGAACGGCGAGAATTGAGGTGGGGACGTATCCGGTCGAAGTGGCGATGTCATCGGCGAAGCGAGTGTCCTGCTTCGTGTCGGAAATAGTGAGCGCCTGACCTGAGGCAACTACCCAGCCAGCAATGCCCTTGGACAGCGGCATGCTCGAACTGACCACTCGATCTGCGCCTGTACCTGTGGCGGCCAGGAAGACCAACGTCTCCTGATGGTTGTCTACCACTGCGATCGAGCAGGCCACGGCACCCAACAAGTCTCGGACGGTCTCGACGACGTCCTGAAGGTGGTCGGTTGCCCCCGCCGGCTCTAGACCTGGTCCCAACTCCGCAGCAAGTTGCGCCAGCTGCGCTACCAGGTCGGTGTCTTCCATCTGCCGGATCCTAGCGGGGGGCGCGGAGCTTGCGCCGCGTTCGGGGTGGGCCTAGGCCGTAACGGTGATCTCGTGAACCTCGTCTGCCGGGTGGCCCGCGCGCTGATGAATCTTGCGTACTGCCTCGGCGTTGGGGGCCTCGCTCAGGCAGAAAACGTGGCCGGTCTTGGGGTCAGCCCACGCATGACTGAAGTTGACGCCTTCGTCGGCCTGGATGTCGAGGTCTGCCTGATGTGCCTCCATCAGTTGATCGTGAGTCACACCCACCATGCTCTTGTGAACGTCCATGAACTGGGCCATGTGGTCTCCCTGGGTTCGCGATCTGACGCCTAAGGTGCCGGCGATGGCTGTCGAGTCTCCTCCCGCCGGCGGTCCGCGTCTAGGGGGAGTGGTGGAAGCCGGCCTCGGTATGCGAGCCGTCGCAGAGCGGCTTGTTCTTCGACGCCCCGCACCGACACAGCGTCACCCGGTTGCGGGTCTCCAGCGGTACGCCGTCCGAGCGTTCGACCGTTGCGCCCCCGGTGACCCAGAGGGGACCGTCGGGAATCAACACCACTTCGGTGGGGAGCGCCGGCTCGAGGTCACCGTCACCTACCTCGACCGAGATGGCCCCAGATGGACAGTGCTGCGCCATCGCGACGAGTTGTGTTGCCCCCGTGGTGTCCAGGCCCTCACGGGCCGCCAGCTTCCAGGCGTTGGTGATCTTGTTGCCGCAGAACCCGGTATGGACACAGAGTCCGCGGTCGTCCTGAAGCGTGACCTCGCCATCGCCATACGGCATCGCACGCTCGGCGCGGGCACCCGGATCCGCTGCATCCTCTGCCAGGAACCCGACCCTACGGTGGCTCCCGTCGCAGAATGGTTTGTTGGCCGAGTGACCGCAACGACAGAGCCAGTACTCCTTGTCGGCATCGGAGACGATGCCGCGTTCGCGCCATGCGATCGGCTCGCCATCCGACGTCTGCACCACCTCACGCCAGACGATCCGTCGGATTCCGGTCACGTGGTAGGGACCGTTCGGAGTGGCAGCGACCTTAGGTGGGGGAGGGCTTTGGTCGCCGGATTCATCCATGGTGGGAAGGTACCGGCGTCGAAGCCGGTCGGCGCGCCGAAGCGTAGGGCCAGCCCGCGTTAGGCTCGGTCGAGAATGCGGGGGACGACTCAGGACGCGGGGAGGTGCAGCATGGCGGAGATCGCTCCGGACGAGGTCTCCAACCGGATCCTCACCATCCCGAACCTCCTGTCATTTCTGCGCCTGCTGCTGATCCCTGTCTTCATCTGGGTGGCTCTCGGTCCCGAGGACGACGTGCTGGCCTTCGGGGTGTTGGCCTTCAGCGCGATCACCGACTGGCTCGATGGGGTCATCGCGCGTCGCTTCAACATGGTGTCGCGCGTTGGCCAGCTGCTCGACCCCATTGCAGACCGACTCTTCGTCGCCAGCACCATCATCGTGCTGGCAGTACGCGAGATCGTCCCGTGGTGGCTGGTCATTGTTCTTCTGGCCCGCGATGTGGTGATGCTCTTTGTCCAGCTCTACGTTCACCGCCGGGGAATCGAACCATTGCCGGTGCACTACGTCGGCAAGGCGGCGACTGCCTGTCTGCTCTACGGCATGCCCACTCTGTTCTTGACCACCGGTGATGGTGTCGCTGCCGACATTGCCGCTCCGATCGCCTGGGCGTTTGTCATTTGGGGAACGTGCATCTACTGGTGGTCGGCAATCCTCTACGTGGAGCAGGCATCGGCAGTGATCCAAGGGCGCCGACTGGAGCTCAGCGCGTGACCGCACCGAATCGGACAGATCCGGACGCCTCACTTTCGCTTCTGCGACGCTTGGCCGACGACGCCATGGACCCGGGCTACCAAGAGGCAACTGACCGAGGTGATCAGCGGGGCGCCGACTGGCGTCACTCGGTGGCATTCGGCACCGTCATCGCGTTGACAGCCGCTTTGGTTGTGGCAGCCCTCCTGCAGGTGCGGGCCGGTGCACCCGGTGAGGGTCGCACCCGCGCTGAACTGACCGAGCGTGTGCTGGAGACGACTTCTTCGGTCGAGGCGATCGACGCCAGGTTGGACGGCCTCATCAGCGAAGTGGACCTACTGCGTCAGACCGCGCTCGACGGTTCGGGCTCTGATCGAGCGCTCGCCGATGAGGTGTCAGCACTAGAGGCCGAGGTCGGCGTCACCGCGGTAGAAGGGCAGGGGGTGGAGGTCGTCTTGGATGACGGTCCACCAGCACCGGTCGACCAGAGCAGCCCCGACCTGTCCCGCGTTCTGGATACCGACGTTCAGCTCGTCGTGAATGGACTCTTCGCCGCCGGGGCTGAAGCGGTTGCCGTCAATGGCCAACGCATCACGGCGCTGTCGCCGATCCGATCTGCTGGCGAGGCGGTTCTCGTAGGGTTCCGGCCGCTGACCCCGCCCTACACGATCACCGCCGTTGGCCCCGAGGACCTCGCCAGCGACTTCGAGGCAGGTCCGGCGCGAGCAGAGCTCGAGCAGCTCGAGTCGGCCTATGGCATCGAAGTTGACGTGGTTCCCGAGGAGAACCTCAGCGTTCCCGGCAGAGGTGACCTTCAACTGAGGTACGCGACGAAGGGGGAGAGCCCATGATCGCTCTGCTGGCACTGGTCGTCGGAGTAGTCCTGGGCCTCGTTCTGCAACCGACGATTCCGGCAGCATTGCAGCCATACCTGCCGATAGCCGTCGTCGCCGCGCTTGATGCCGTCTTCGGTGCCAGCCGCGCGCTGCTGGACGGCATCTTCAACGACCGAGTCTTCGTCATCTCGTTCATCGGCAACGTGTTCGTTGCTGCGCTCGTGGTCTTCCTCGGTGACCAGCTCGGAGTCGGTGCGCAGCTGTCGACCGGTGTAGTAGTCGTCTTCTCGATCCGCATCTTCGCCAATGCTGCAGCCATCCGCCGACACCTTTTCCACGCGTGATTGCCCACAATGTCGACTGACCCCCAAAGCGCAGGTCCGGAAGAGACCGAACCCCAGAGCGCAGCGCCGAAGGCCACCGGATGGGCAGTCGTGCGCGAAGCCCTCAACCGGCGTCCAAGCCGAGGACAGTGGATCGTGGCCCTTCTCCTCTTCGGGCTTGGCTTCGGGCTCGCTGTCCAAGTCAGGACCACGCAGCAGGACGCCCTGGGTGCAGCACGGACCTCCGACCTGGTCCGAATCCTCGACGATCTATCGGCCCAGCGTGAACGTCTGGCCGCAGAAGAGGCGCAACTTCAGGCAACGATTGCGGAGTTGGAGACCAGCGCAGACCAGGCGCAAGTAGCGCGGGAGGCATCAAGGGAGCGTCTGCAGAACCTGCGCATCCTTGCTGGGGTCGTACCGGTGACGGGACCAGGTGTCACGTTGACGATTGCCGACCCGGACGGGGTTCTCGAAGCCGGGGACATCCTCGATGCGGTCCAGGAGCTGCGTGACGCCGGGGCCGAGGCGATCTCGGTCGACGGCGAACGGGTAGTCGCAACGACAGCCATCGTCGACACCACAGAGGGAATTGCAGTCGGAGACACAGTTCTCACATCGCCGATCGAGATCCATGCCATCGGGGATCCGGACACACTGGCGGCCGGTCTGTCCTTTCCTGGAGGGGTGATCGAGAGGGTTCGCGAGGCCGGCGCCGAGGGCATCGTGGTTGAGCGGGACGTGGTCGAGATCGCCGCAGTCGACTGATGCCGCCCGGCGGCTCTGGGTTAGGCTCGGCGGCGCCAGGACGCTCGATGAGATCACTCGCCAACGAACGGCACGGAGGATGCGGTGTACCCCGAGGACCTGAAGTACACGACTGACCACGAGTGGGTGCGGACCGTCGGCGAGACGACCGTTCGGTTCGGGATCACCGACTACGCGCAAGATGCCCTAGGCGACATCGTCTACGTCTCCCTTCCAGACGTCGGCGCCGCTCTGGCGGCCGGTGATGCCTGCGGCGAGGTCGAGTCGACCAAGAGCGTCAGCGACCTCTACGCCCCAGTCACGGGAACGGTCACGGCGCGCAACGAAGCACTCGGCGGCACCCCCGAGGTCGTCAACGCCGACGCGTATGTGGAGGGCTGGATGGTGGAGGTCGAGCTGACCGACGTCACCCAGCTGGCCACCCTGCTCGACTCCGCCGGGTACGCCGCGCACGTCGCCTCAGCCTGACCCCGGTTGACCGCCCGAGGGCTCACCCCGTAGGTTCAGGACACCCTCAACCTTCACCTGAACTTCGGACTGAGAGTGTGTCGACTGGGAGTTCGGGGGCTGGGAGTTCGTGGTTGTCCCTTGTTATGGAGGCGTCATGCCAGTCTGTCCCCACTGTGGACACGACACCACTGACAGTGAGGCGCGCTTCTGCGCCGCCTGCGGACGCTCGCTCGATGACCCCAGAGCTGGGGAGAGCGCCGCTGAGTCCACGTCGGTGCTCCACCTCGGCGGTGCCGAACCCGAGAGCCCAGACCCCGACGGTGCGGCAGATGCCGAGGGAGGCGACGACGTCGCCGAGCGGCTGCAGGCAGGGACCGCCCTGCTGGTGGTACGCCGCGGCCCCGCCTCCGGTGCGCGCTTCCTCCTCGACTCCGACGTCACCACCGCCGGCCGCCACCCAGACAGTGACATCTTCCTCGACGACATCACCGTGTCGCGCCACCACGTGGAGTTCCGGAGGTCGGCCGACGCCTTCACCATCTGCGACATGGGCAGCCTCAACGGCACGTACGTGAACCGCAGTCGGATAGACGACGCCGCCCTGGTCAGTGGCGACGAGGTGCAGATCGGTAAGTACCGCCTCCAGTTCTTGACCGGTGGCGGGCAGCCAGGAGGAGAGTCATGAACCCCGCAGCCACCCAGCGGTCGTCCACCATTCCGGCTCGCGCCTACCTCAGCATCGGTGAGGTCCTCGCCAAGCTGCGCCCGGACTTCTCAGACGTGACGATCTCCAAGATCCGGTTCCTGGAGTCCGAAGGCCTCATCGAGCCGCAGCGGACACCGTCGGGCTACCGGAAGTTCACCCCTGATGACATCCAGCGTCTTCGCTACGTCCTCAGCGCTCAGCGCGACCAGTACCTGCCGCTGAAGGTGATCCGCGAGCACCTCGAGGCGATGGATCGCGGTCTCGAGCCGCCGGCCAGTCCGGGGTCCAGCCCGCGCGTCCCCGTCTCCGTCGTGCGCGGTGGTGGCTTTCCGGAGGCGGACGAGTTCGCCAGAGATGGTGCCGATCTTCGCCTCTCGCGCGACGAGCTGCTCGCCACCGCCGAGATCGACTCCGAGTTGCTGTCCGCACTGGAAAGCTACGGACTTATCGCTTCCCGCCGCAATGGTGGGCACTACGACGGAGATGCTGTCGTAGTCGCCAAGGCAGCGGGCGAACTGGCTGGGTACGGCATCGAGCCACGGCACCTGCGGGCCTTCAAGTCGGCAGCTGACCGCGAAGCCGGCCTGATCGAGCAGGTGGTGACCCCCCTTCTGCACGGCAGGGGCGCTGACGCCAAGGGACGTGCCGAAGAGACGACACGTACCCTCGCGGCTTTGAGCGTTCGGCTGCATGCGGCCCTGGTGAAAGCGCAGCTCGGCCCCGACCTTCGCAGCTGAAGTCACGGACGCCTGCGCCTCCCGTTTCGATCGGTCGGCCTACCCGAACAGAGGTAGGGTGGGCTCATGAAACCCGTTGACGTTGTCGGCGTCCGGGTGGAGATGCCGACGAACCAGCCCATCGTGCTGCTCCGTGAGCGCGACGGCGAGCGGTACCTCCCGATCTGGATCGGCGCCGTCGAAGCCACCGCCATCGCCTATGCCCAGCAAGGTGTTGAGCCGGCGCGTCCACTCACCCATGACCTACTCGCCGATGTTGTGAATGGCCTGGGCCATCAGCTGATCGAGGTACGGATCACCGACCTCTCCGACGGTGTCTTCTTCGCCGAGCTCGTCTTCGACGGCGGCCAGACGATCAGCGCCCGACCGTCGGACGCCATCGCGCTTGCCCTGCGGGTCGACGCACCCGTGGTTGCGTCACCGGAAGTCCTGGATGAGGCGGGTATTGCTCTGCCCGACGACGACGAGTCCGCGATGGGGGCTGAGGTCGACGACGCGCTCGGCGATGTGGGGGAGCGAGGCGCACCAAGCGAGGGCGAGCTCGAACGGTTCCGGGAGTTCCTCGAGGGGATCTCGCCTGAGGACTTCGGAAGTCCGGGGGCGTCAGGGCCAGAGTCCTCTGGGCCCGAGACAACGAGTTAACCCTCAATCTCTACCTTAGGATTTTAGATCCTCGACCCATTCCTGAGACTTTCCCCCGGCGTGTCGAAGGCGCGTGCGTTGACCACACCCCAACGGGGGCTTAGCGTGCTCTCGACACCACGGTAATCCCAGGCGTGTACTTTGCTCCGAGCCACCGGCTCGGCGCGACTGGTTCAACCGGGGGCAGACGGAGGTCAAGAGTGACTGGTGGCGGACCCCGAGCCGACGATGGCACAGCAGCTGACGTCGCGCAGCGACTGGCAGCCAAAGAGTCGGCGCGCAAGAGCGCAGGGCAACAAGGGCTGCTCTTCACCGACGAGGTGCGCGCGCTGCCGGAGGACATCGGCTACCGCGGACCTACGGTCTGCGCCGCAGCCGGTATCACCTATCGCCAGCTCGACTACTGGGCACGTACCGGGCTCGTCGTGCCGAGTATTCGTGGCGCCAGTGGCTCAGGTACCCAGCGCCTCTATGGCTTTCGC
>JANLWJ010000157.1:0-6311 GCA_031364455.1 Actinomycetes bacterium
GACCGGCCTGGCGAACCGCCTGGCCATCGACGAGTGGTTCGAGTCGGCGATGCAGGCGCACCGAACCGAGAGCATCCCGGTGGGTCTGGTCGTCTGCGACATCAATGGGCTCAAGGACGTCAACGACCACCATGGACACGAGGCCGGCGACCGGGTGCTCCGCGACATGGCCGGGATCCTCTACGAGGTGGCTCGACAGCTTCTGCCCGATGCATTGGTGGCTCGGCTTGGCGGTGACGAGTTCGCCGTTGTCGTTGCCGGCCGCGAGCCAGATGATCTTGTTGCCTATGCCGAGGAGGTGGCTTCTCGGGGCTGGCGAGCGCTGCCTTATGGCGTCGCGGTCGGTCTGGCCAGTACCGGCGATGCCATCGGGTCGATCGACAACGACAAGCGGCTCTTCCGGCTCGCGGACGCCGCCCAGTACCGGGCCAAGCGCACCGGGTCGCGACGCCCCGTCGTTGCCGGCAGACCACTGCCCGTCGAGGCCTCCACATCGCTGGCGGCGCAGGCATCGGTGCCCTCGCAGGAGCGACGCGTACGCCGAGGCGCACAGCATCCTGAGCCTCTGCAACTTCTCGACTCTGCTCTTCGGGCTCTGGACGACGCGATCGAAGCGCCGCCCCGGGTTCGCCTCGGCCTGGTCGCCGACCTGGTGAGTCACCACCTCGACGCCGTCGGTTGGTGGCTCTCGCACCTGCCGGCCGGTGAGGACGAGGTCGTCACTTTGGAGTACGCGGTTTACCGTGCCCTCCCCGGCCTGACCCAGGAGGAGCTCGCCGCAGAGGTGGGTGCCCGCTTCCCCCTCGCGGCGTATCCCTCGACCCAGCAGGCGCTTCGGGGCGGAGCATTCACCGTCCGGGCCGATGAACCGGGCGCTCACGCGGCGGAGCTGGCGATTCTGGACGACCTGGCGGCCGTGGCCGTCGTGGGAGCCGGTGGGCAGGACAACCGAGGTGACCGTTGGCTGGTCGAGGTCTACACCGACGCGCTGAGCGGCCCTGAGCGTGACCTGGTCACGTTGCTTCGGGTGCTGGTGGCCGCAGCCCTCAGCCGTCCATAGTCAGGGCTGGCGCCGTGCTATCACGGTCGATAGCGCCCTGTCTTCCCGGAGATCCCACGTCATCGGCGGCCAGAAATGATCAACTCGCCTCAGTTTCTTCCTTAAGGGAGACGGCCGGGAGGGCCGATAGAACCGGGAAGGAGGGTTTGATGACAGTCGGCCATGAGCCACGCCTTGAGTCGGCGCGTCGCGAGAACGTCGCGACGCGTCTTGGCGCATTGGCCGAGATCGCCAGAGCAGCGTGGGCGGGCAGCGAGGCCGACCTCCTCAGGCAGGCTGCCGGCTCGGCGCGTGAGGCACTGGGTGCCGCCTCGGTCTCGATCTCACGCTGGGACGCCGAGCTCGGTCAGGTGCGCGTCCTCCTCAACGACGGCCTGCTCGGTCCGAACGAGGTGGCCGAGCCGGTTGACGAGGTCTACTCAGCCGACACCTACGTGCACCTGCAGGTGCTCGCTGCCCAGTTGACCGGATGGGCATCGAACCTCGACGACAGTGACCCGGACGACGCAGATATCCAGCTTCTGCGCGACCTCGACAAGCACTGCAGTGTGGGTGCTCCGATTCCTATGGACGGGCGAATCTGGGGCGAGCTCTTCCTCTCCCGTACCGCCGACCAACCGTGTTTCGACGAGGCCGACATCGATCTCGCTCTTGTCGTCGCTGCGCAGATCGGCGCGGCGCTGGCCACCGCCGAACATCTCGACAACGTCGACCGGATGGCGCACACAGATCCGCTCACCGGAATCGGTAACCGTCGTGCCGTCGACGAGAACCTGGATATCGCGATGAGTCGGCATCGTTCGGATCAGGCGTCAGTGAGCTTGATCGTGTGTGACCTCAATGGACTCAAGCGGATCAATGACGAGCAGGGCCATGACGCTGGGGACCGTGCGCTCATTCGCTTTGCCGGGATGCTCGGCTCGGCTGCTTCGGCACTGCCAGGAGCAGTCGCTGCGCGGCTCGGTGGTGACGAGTTCTGCATCGTGGTGTCTGATGTCTCGGCCGACCTGGTCGTCGAAGCGGCCAACGAGCTCTGCCGGCTCGTCCTGCGTTCTCCTCTCGAAGGTGTCTCATGCGGCGTCGCGTCGACCGAGGACGACGTCGGGGACGTCGAAACGGCCGGGCGTCTCTTTCGCCTGGCTGACGCGGCGCAGTACCGCGCCAAGCGGAGCCGTGCCACGGTTCCGATCGTTGCGGGGCGCGGCCTGCCGGCGGGGGTCGCTGCCCATCAGGCAGCGCAGGCACCAATCGCCGCAGGCGACCGCCGGATGTTCCGCGGTCGCGATCTCTCCGACACTGCTCGGTTGCTGCGCGGCGGGATGTCAACGCTCGATGATGCCCGCGACCGCGGCGTGGAGGACCGGTTGATCTTGGTCGCCGAGGAGGTGGCTGAGCAGTGTCATCCGCTGGGTTGGTGGATCTCCCGAGTTGACCTGGAGAAGGGCGTCGTCCGCACTGTTCGGCATGCCATCCACCGTGACCCGTCACGCCCCGGCGAGGAGCTCACCTCTGACGTGGGCAACGAGTATCGACTGACCGACTACCCGCAGACCGCCTATGCCCTCGGCGGTCGTGTGGTCACCATTCATGCCGGCGACCCCGACACCGATCCCGCCGAGTTGGCCATGCTCGATGGCATTGGAGCGGCGACGCTTTTGATGGCCGGCATCACCGACCGCAACGGCGATGGATGGCTACTGGAGATCATCGGTGACGCGATGAGCGCACCCATGGCCGACTATGAGCTGTCGCTCCGAGCTCTCATGGCGTTGGCTGCCTTGGAGTCTGCGCAGGCGCGCTGAGGTCCTCACACGTTCGTCGCCAGGCCCAACGTCAGTACGGTGGCCGAGTGTCCGATCAGAAGGCTCATCCTTCCGCCGCACGTGGGCCGCTCGATGCCCAGGCTCTGCTGCGTCAGGCAGTCGCCCCTGGGCGGCTCTGGACGAAGCTGGAGGTGGCCGACTCACTCGAGTCGAGCAACGTGACCCTCGCTGGGCGTGCCAGGGCCGGAGAGCCCAGTGGTTCGGTGCTCGTTGTAGAGGAACAAACGGCTGGTCGGGGGAGACGGGACCGCGGGTGGTCGGCACCGAAGTACTCATCGGTGATGTTGAGCGTGCTGGTGCGGCCCGAGGTCGAGACGGCACGGTGGGGGTGGGTCCCGCTGTTCACGGCAATGGCTGTCGTTGACTCGCTGGCAGACTTCGGGGTGCGCGCAACGGTGAAGTGGCCGAACGATGTGTTGGTGGGCGAGCACAAGATTGCCGGAGTGCTCTGCGAGGTGGTTCCCACTGCCGCAGGTAGCGCGGTGGTCGCCGGTTGGGGGATTAATGTCGACCAGGACGAAGGGGAGCTGCCGACCGAGTCGGCGACGTCACTGCGGCTGGAGGGTGGCCAGGTCGACCGGCCTGGTCTGCTTGTGGACGTCCTTCGGGCGTGGGAGGCGTGGTACCTCCGCTGGGAGAGCGGCGACAGCAGTCTCCGCAGCGCCTACTCCAGCTACTCGAGCACCATCGATCAGGAAGTTCGCCTACACCTTCCGGACGGTAGCCAGCTTCGGGGCAAGGCCCTTCGGATCGACTCACGAGGGGGCCTGGTGGTGCTGGCCGAAGGACGGGAGCAGGTTGTTGCCGCAGCGGACGTGGTGCATCTGCGCCCAGAGCCCTTGTGACGGCTCAAGGCCCAAGACTCGCTAGGCGGCTGCGCTGACCAGCGCTCTCTGCCACGATGATCCCATGACATATCCCGCGAAGTTGCTGACCGCCGGCGAGACTGTCGTCTACGACATGCGGCCGCACTGGCGCATCCTGTTCTTTCCGGCTGTGGCCCTGGTGCTCCTGGTGTTCGGCACTGTCTTTCTTCTGGCGAACGTGCCCAGCGACTGGGACTGGGCACGGTGGGTCGTACTCGGTGCAGCGGGCGTTGCCCTCTTTGTGTGGGTCATCAAGCCGGTGATCCAGTGGGCAACATCGCAGTACGTCATCACCAACCGGCGGGTCATCATTCGCTCGGGGATCATCGCTCGGCAGGGCCGCGACATGCCCCTTGCACGCGTCAACGACGTCCACTTCAGCTACGGCGTGATCGACCGGATGCTTGGCTGCGGCGACCTGATCGTCGAGTCCGCAGGTGAAACAGGCCGCCTTCTCATCGCCGCGGTTCCCGAGGTGGAGCTGATCCAAAGGGAGATCTTTCGGCTGCACGAGGAAGACGATCTTCGGCGTCGTCAGGAAGGCGACTGAGCGTGATGGCTCCCGCCCCTACCATCATCACGTGACCATCGTCCTGCTGGCCGAAGACGATGCCGCTATCAGTGAGCCGCTTGCGCGCGCGCTCCGGCGACAGGGATACGACGTTCAGCTGGCCGGAAACGGGATCGACGCCCTTCGGGGCGCCCGAGGCAGTGACCTGGTGGTCCTCGACCTCGGGCTACCCGGTCTGGACGGCTTGGATGTCTGCCGGACCCTGCGGGCAGAGGGATCTCCGGTTCCGGTGCTGGTCCTGACCGCCCGAGCGTCCGAGATCGATGCCGTCGTTGGCTTGGACGCCGGAGCCGACGACTATGTGGCCAAGCCGTTCCGCACGGCTGAGCTGATGGCTCGCATCCGTGCGCTGCTTCGAAGAGGTCAGTCGGAGTCGGAGATGCTGCGCGGGCAAGATCTCGTTGTCGATCTCGGAGCCCATCGGGTATGGCAGGGAGCGCGGGAGGTGGAGCTCTCACAGCGCCAGTTCGACCTTCTCGTCTTCCTCATGCGCCGCAAGGGCGACGTCGTGAGCCGGGAAGAGCTGATGCGGCAGGTGTGGCAGACGACGTGGATCGGTTCGACCAAGACGGTCGACATGCACGTCTCCTGGCTGCGCCGCGCACTCGGGGATGGCGTTTCGTCGGCGCAGTACATCGCCACCGTCCGTGGCGTCGGCTTCCGCTTCGAGGATGGCTGAGCGTGCGCCGGAGGATCCTCGGAACGTCACTTGCGATCACCCTCTCGGCGATCGCACTGATGACGGTTGTCATGGCTTGGTCCGACTGGGTCAGCATCGAGGCTGACAACCAGCGGCGACTCGAGGTGCAGTCCGACCAGGTTGCCATGAGGCTTCACGAGCTCCAGCATGCCGCTGGGACGCTGACCGAGGATGACCTGACCGCCGTCCTTCCCGCCGGAACCCGCCTTGAGGTTGTCACCGACGACGGCCCTGACCTCACAGCTGGCGGGGTGAGCGTCGGTGGTCCGGTCTCCCAGGAGACAGTCGACGATCTCGGACAGATCTACCTTGAGGACACCACGGGGACAGTGCGGCAGAACCGGTTGCTGGCCGTCGGCACCATCACTGCCATCGGATTAGTTCTTGCGCTGGCGGCCGTCTTCGTTGCCGCCCGTACCTCGCGGCGTCTGACGGCTCCGATCGAAGAGCTGGCTGCTCACGCCGAGCGGCTCGTCTCTGGTGACCTTCGGCCATCGGAGACGCGATATGGCATTGCTGAGCTCGATCGACTGGCCGACTCGATGGACGCATCTGTGCTGCGGATCGCGGCGCTGCTGGCCGAGGAGCGGAGGATGACGATCGATGCGTCGCACCAGCTCAAGACACCCTTGACGGCACTGTCGCTACGTCTGGAGGAGCTGGCCGCCTGGCCGGACGACGTCGAGGTGAGGGCAGAGGCGCAAGCCGCGCTCGCCCAGGTCGAACGGCTCGCAGGTGTTGTCGACGAGCTGCTGCTCGACAGAAGATCGCCAGATGCCCAACGCCAGCGGGAGCCGTTGAGTCAGGTGATCGGCCAGCAGCTCCAGGAGTGGAAGCCGGCATTCGACGCTGCCGGGCGGAGTCTCCTGGCGCACGTCGACCTACCAACAGCAACCGATGTTGACCCGGGACCGGTCGGGCAGGTGATGGCTGCCCTGATCGAGAACAGCCTCATGCACGGAAGTGGCGTGACGACCGTTGCGGCCCACCGGCCCAAATCCACCACTTGGGTCGAGGTCTTCGATGAGGGTTCCGGCATCCCGGACACGATCGCAGACAACGTCTTCGACAGGGATGTCAGTGGTGCCGGTGGCACCGGGCTCGGTCTAGCAGGTGCACAGGACGCCGCAGTATCAGTCGGTGGACGAATCGCCTTGGTGAGTCGGCGACCGGCTCACTTCCGGTTCTTCCTCAACAGCAGGGAAGACCCAGCGACGGTAGGACCAGAACCGGAAGAGGGTGCCGAGTCCGACGCCGATGACGTTGGCGGAGATGTTGTCCGAGAGCGCTG
>JANLWJ010000167.1:0-2979 GCA_031364455.1 Actinomycetes bacterium
CCGCCGCCACCGCCGCGGGTGACCTTGACGACCTTCGCGGTCGCGTACTTCAGCGAGGGACCGACTTCGTCGACGTCGAGCTCGTAGACGGTGCGCTTCTCGCCTTCGCGAGTCTCGTACGAACGCTGCTTGAGGCGTCCCTGCACGATGACCCGAGCGCCCTTGGTGAGGGTCTCGGCAACGTTCTCGGCCGCCTGGCGCCAGATGGAGCAGCGCAGGAAGAGAGCGTCGCCGTCCTTCCAGTCGTTGGTGTTCTTGTCGAAGAAGCGCGGGGTCGACGCCACAGTGAAGTTGGCGACGGCTGCGCCCGACGACGTGAAGCGAAGCTCGGGGTCGTCGGTGAGGTTGCCGACCACAGTGATGACGGTTTCACCAGCCATGGCGGTGCCTACTTCCCGTCCTTGCGGACGACCTTGGTCCGCAAGACGGCTTCGGTCAGGTTCAGCTGGCGGTCGAGTTCCTTGACCGTGTCCGGCTGGGCCTGCATGTCGATGACGGCGTAGATGCCGTCGCTCTTCTTGTCGATCTCGTGGGCGAGGCGACGCCGTCCCCAGATGTCGACCTTGTCCACGGTGCCGCCGTCTTTGGTGACGACGGTAAGGAACTGGTCGAGCGAGGGAGCGACGGTGCGCTCTTCAAGGTCGGGGTCAAGGATGACCATGAGCTCGTACTGACGCATGCGTTCTCCACCTCCTTCGGACTATTCGGTCACGGACGTTCCGTGACAGGAGGGCGATGCGATCGTTGCGTACCCGAGCGCAGATGCCCGGGAACAGCCTGCTCAGAGTACCTGGCTGGCGGGCGTCCGACGAAATCGCCTGGGGACGGGGGGCGGGACGCGGTGCTGTGGACACCACCCGGTCGGACGCCGGAATACCCTGCCGGTATGCGAATCGCCACGTGGAACGTCAACTCGATCACCGCCCGTCTGCCCCGCGTCACCGAGTGGCTCCAGGCCAGTGGCACCGACGTCCTCTGCCTGCAGGAGACGAAAGTGGCGGCCGACAAGTTCCCGACGGACGCCTTCGCCGAGCTGGGCTACGAGGTAGCCCACCACGGCCAGGGCCGCTGGAACGGTGTAGCCGTCATTTCCCGGGTCGGCATCGACGCCGTCGAGCGCGGATTCCCCGGCGATCCCGGGTTCCCGGACGCCGAGACCCTCGAGGCGCGGGCGATCGGTGTGACGTGTGGAGGCGTACGCGTCTGGTCGCTGTACGTCCCCAACGGCCGCACCCCCGATGACCCCCACTACGAGTACAAGCTTGCCTGGTTCGCGGCGCTGACCGCGCACCTCAGTTCGCAGGTCACCGGGTCGACACCGCTCGCGGTTGTCGGCGACTTCAATGTGGCGCCGACCGACGCCGACGTCTGGGACTCGGCGAAGTTCGTCGGGTCCACCCACGTCACCGATGCCGAGCGTGCTGCGTTCGAGGGCGTGAAGGCCCTCGGCCTGAGCGACGTCTTCCCTCGGGCGCTCAAGGGCGACCACCCCTTCACGTTCTGGGACTACCGCGATGGTGCATTCCACAAAGGGATGGGTATGCGGATTGACTTCGTGCTGGCGAACGCCGGGTTGCAGTCGGCCGTCACCGACGCCTACGTCGACCGCGGGGCCCGCAAGGGCAAGGGCCCCAGCGACCACGCACCGGTAGTCGTCGACGTCGAGCTCTGAGCGTCCACCAGCTGCGCGCTCGGCGGGCCTGGGTGGGTGATGGGGGCGTCACCCTGGGTGAGACGAGTCGTCTGATCGGACGATGTCGCTCGAACCTCGCCCGCCGTGCACCCTCACCCCCCTACGGTTCGACGACCTGCACCACTCATTCAGCTTGGGGGGACCTACGCCCATGTCGCTTGCTCCACGGCGCTCACTGCACCGCACCACCACCGTCGCGGCGGTCGCCGCCGTCGGGTTGCTCAGCACCGGCCTGGTCGGGACTGCGCAAGCGGTGAACACCACCGTGACCGGGACCGTGAAGACCTCTGCCGGAACCGCAGTGGCTGGTGCCACAGTCAGCATCAAGGTGGGGACCAGGTCTCCGGTGGTTGCCACCACGAATGCGTCGGGTGCCTTCTCCGTCAGCGCGCAGACCGGCGGCGCCACCATCGACCTCACCAGTCCCACGGCCGCCGTCTCCGGGCTTCCTCAGTCATGGGCCTTCAAGGGGGTCAGCACGACGATCTCCGGTGGGTCGAACCTCGCCTTCGCTCTCCCCGCGACCTCCAACGTCGCCGTCAAGGTGCAGCGGAGCGAGACCCTCGTCGGCATCCCGGGCGCACAGGTCGCCCAGTGCCTGACCTCCACGAGCGCGGCCGATCCACATGTGGTCCTGCCGGGTAGCGCAGCGGTTGCGCCCACCCAAGACTTCACCGGTGCCGTCACCGACGCCACCGGAGCGGTCACGCTGAAGTCGTTCAAGGACACCACGCTCGGACGTCTGTGTGCCGGCTTCGTCGAGACCGCTGGTGGTTCGACCACCACCTACGCCGCTCGCGGGCCTATCCGTGACGCATCGGTCGACACCGCGATGAACATCTTCGCCCCGCAGGTGCTGCCGCAGGTCGGAACGGTCAAGGACAGCACCGCTGCCGCCCAGGCTGGCGTCAAGGTCGCCATCCGCTCCGCAGGCGGCCAGCTCGACTCGGCAAGCGCACCCACCACCGCGACTGGCGGATTCTCGACGCAGGTTGCACCAGGCACCGTCTTCGCCAGGATCAGCAGCCAGTCGCTCTCGGGGACTGTCGCTCCTCCGACGAACATTCCCCGAGCGTTCAAGGCCACGATTGACGGAGTCTCCGACGGCATCGCTGCATGGAGTGTCAACCTGCCGGCCACTGTCACGCTGTCGGTCAAGGTCGTCAACCAGGACGGCACCCCCGTGGAGAACGCGGTGATCCGGCCACTGACGATCGGAGCCTTCGACAGTGCGAACTCCGCGCAGCTCGTTGCGGGACAGCCGAACGCGCAGATCGCCCAGCAGA
>JANLWJ010000189.1:0-3474 GCA_031364455.1 Actinomycetes bacterium
CTGAACGTAGACGCGAGCGACGGCTGTGCAGTCCTGCCCGGTGTTGTAGGTTGCGGCCAACGTCAGTGCGGTTGCCATAGCCTCTATGTCGGCATCAGCGAACACAAGGGCAGGGGCCTTCCCACCCAACTCCAGGTGCACTCGCTTTGCGGTCGGCGAACACGCCTGCATCACACGCTGTCCTGTCGCAGACGACCCAGTGACCGTCACCATGTCGACACCGTTGTGCGTTACTAGTTGCTCGCCCACTTCAGCGTCGCCGGTCACCACGCCGACCAAGCCCTCGGGGGCTCCGCCGGCAACGATGAGCTCTGCGATCAGTTGCGTGGCTCTCGGCGTCTGTGGTGCCGGCTTGATGACCACCCCGTTGCCGGCAGCAAGGGCTGCGCCAATCTTCCACGCCGCCATGACCAGCGGAAAGTTCCAAGGGGTTATGGCCGCGACCACCCCAACGGGGCGCCGGAGTAGTAGGGACGTGTAGCCGCGGCTCAGAACCCCGGCCCCGGTTGCCTCCAGCGACCGCCCGGCCCCGGCAAGAAACCGGAGGTTGTCTGCGGCATAGGGGATCTCGCCCTCACGCACCGACCGTCTTGGCTTGCCAGTCTCGGCGACCTCGAGAGCCGTGAGTTCGTCCGTGTGCTCCTCGACTAGGTCGGCCAGGCGCAGCAGCACCCGGGCGCGATCGCCTGCGGTCCAGGTGCGCCACTCGTCGAAGGCTGAGCGCGCCCTCTGAACCGCCTCGCCCACTTCGTGTGGCGTGGAGTCGGGGACCTCGTCCTCGATCGCGCCCGTCGCCGGATTGATGAGTTGCCGAGGCGGCGATTTGTGCGGCATCAGGCCTCCAGCACGAAACCGTGTGCGGCGTCCCAGGACAACCCCAGATCTCCGTGGCGAGCAACGTCCTCCGAACCGGGACGCCTGACGAACACCGGGTTCGCCAATCCCGGAACGCGGACTATCAGGATCGAGGCTCCTCCGTAGAAGTGCGAGTCGATGACCGTCCCCTTCAGGATTGCTCCTTCAGAGACCAGCTTGATGGACTCGGGGCGCACCAGCAGTTGGGCTGCCCCGCCTACTTCACCATGCCCTGTGCCCGGTAGTTCTCCGACCCCTGGCACATCGACCCCTCGCTCAGTGCGCGAGCCGTGGAAGAAGTTGCCGGTGCCGATGAACTGGCCGACGAATGAACTTGCTGGTCGTCGATACAGATCCACCGGTGTAGCAACTTGCTCGATGCGACCTTCGTTCATGACCGCAATGCGATCCGCCATAGACATTGCCTCTTCTTGGTCATGCGTCACCACCACGAACGTTATGCCGAACTCGTGCTGCAACCGTTTGAGTTCCAGTTGCATCTCAGCGCGTACTTGCTTGTCGAGTGCGGAGAGAGGTTCGTCCAACAGCAGCAGTTGTGGCCGCTTGACGATTGCGCGCGCCAACGCCACTCTCTGGCGCTGGCCGCCAGAGAGTTGATGTGGTCGTTGTGGGGCTCGATCTAGGAGCCCGACCGTAGTGAGTACCTCTTGCACGCGGGCGCGTACCTCACTCTTGGGGACCCCCTCGCGCTCAAGTCCGTACGCCACGTTCTTCTCCACGGACATGTGTGGGAAGAGGGCGTATGACTGGAACATCAGATTCACGGGCCGGCGGTTGGGGCGAATCCCGAGCAGATCCTGACCGCTGAGGGTGATCGTTCCGGAATCTGGGTAGTCGAATCCCGCCAGAATGCGCAGCAGGGTGGTCTTGCCGCAACCAGACGGGCCGAGAAGGGCGAAGAACTCGTTGCGTCGGATAGCGAGGTTGACATCATCCAATGCCCGCAGGCTGCCGAACGAGCGCGAGATCCCTTCAATCTCGAGTAGGTGCTCAGTTTCAGTCATACGGCGTCCGTCAGTCGTGTTACTCGCTGGGCTAGCAGGACGATAGCGAAGCTTACGACTACCAGGATGGAAGCGAGCGCATTGATCTCAGGGGTCACGCCGAACCTCACCATTGAGTAGATGACGATGGGCAGGGTCGGGCTGCTCGGCCCGTTGGTGAAGAAGGCGATGACGAACTCATCGAGCGACAGCGTAAAAGCGAGCAGCGCCCCCGCGACAATCCCAGGTGCCAACGTCGGAATCGTCACTCGAAAGAGCGTCGAGACTTGGCCAGCGCCCAGGTCTAGCGAGGCTTCCTCCAACGAATTGTCGATCTGACCCATGCGGGCCTTCACGACCGCCGCTACGAAGGCTGTCCCGAAGACTATGTGCGCCAACAGGACTGCATGCAGGCCGAGTGGTATCGCAGTAAGGGAGAACAGTGTCAGCAGGCCGATTGCCAGGACGATGTCCGGCATGATGGCCGGCGTGAGCGCGGTTGCTTCCAGAAGTTTGGAACGGGTGTGCCTGTGCAGGCCGATCGCCAACAGGGTGCCGAGGACGGTCGAGGCGGCGGTAGCACCGACGGCGACGATCAAGGTGTTCCCCAGCCCCTCCATGACCGCTTCGTTGTTGAGGAGTTCCCCGTACCACCGGGTGCTTAGACCTGACAGGGAGTAGGGGCTGTCCGAACTGTTGAACGACATCACGATGAGGACGAGAATGGGCAAGTAGAGGAAGACGATCACCAGCCAGAAAGTGATGGCTGTCCATCGACGCTTAGGCACGGGCGTCACCCTCCCGAACGCGCCGTGTCGCCACAGCTTGAAGAACAAACAGAACCACAAGGAACGCAATCACTGACAGGGCAAGCACAGAGCCAAATGGCCAGTCGCGGGCCTTGAGGAACTGATCGCGGATGAGGTTGCCCACCATTACGGATTTCCCGCCGCCGAGCAGCTCAGGGACAATGAAATTCCCTATGCTGGGGACGAAGACGAAGATGCACCCGGTGATGACACCGGGCAGCGTCAGAGGCAACGTGACGTCACGAAAGACCCGCAGGGGCCCAGCTCCCAAGTTGGCGGCCGCCTCCCGCAGTTGTGGGTCGAGCCGTTCGATGGCCGCATACAGAGGCAAGATCATCAGCGGTAGGTAGGCGTACAGCAGACCGAGAACCACGGCCCCTCTGGTGTACAGCAATTCGAAAGGTTCGTCCCTGATGCCAGTCGCGACAAGGGCTTGGTTGGCCGGACCTTCTGTGTTGAGCAGCACAATCCACGCGTAGGTGCGGATCAGGAAGTTCGTCCAGAAGGGAAGAACCACTGCCACTAGTGCCACAGTCCGCCACTTCGCCGACAGGTTCGCGATGAAGTAGGCCGTTGGAAATCCAAGCAGCACGGCCAACAAGGTCGTGATCCCGGCGATTAACACGGAGTTCCAGAGAACCTTCAGGTAGATCGGTTCAATGGCCCTCGTGAAGTTATCCAGCGTGAATTCGTAGACGATCCCGCCGAATCGTCCCCGCTGAAAGACGGTGAAGCTGAGAATGAGCCCGAGGGGAATGAGCATGAAGACGGCCAGGTAGAGCAGACCAGGCCCGAGGAAAACGGCC
>JANLWJ010000202.1:0-8976 GCA_031364455.1 Actinomycetes bacterium
TGCCGCCATGCCGGCGCGCGAATGCCCAGTTGAAGAGTGCGGTGCGTGCCAACCCGACATGCGGGTTGCCCGTAGGTGACGGGCAGAAACGGACGCGGACAGGCGCTGTTGGGGAGGTCATGAGTTCTCTCGGGCGATGGGGAACAGCTAACTCTTGAAGGGTACCCACGTCCCGCACAGACCAACGGGGTGACCGCTCAGTCGGCAGCACGCACGGTGTTGTCGAGTCGGCCGACTCCCGCCACGCTGACCGAGACGCGGTCTCCGCCGGTAAGCACCCCGACCCCGGCAGGAGTCCCGGTCAAGATAATATCGCCGGGGATCAAGGTCATCACCGACGACACGAAGACCACGAGATCGGTGATCGAGTGGACCATTGCCGATGCCGGGGCCGACTGCCGCACCTCACCATTGACCTCGGTCTGCACCGCGAGTGCCCCCGCATCTACCTCAGTCGAGATCCACGGGCCGAGTGGGCAGAAGCTGTCAAAGCCCTTGGCCCTGGTCCACTGTCCGTCACTCTGCTGCAGATCGCGCGCCGTCACATCGTTGGCACAGGTATAGCCAAGGATGACGTCGTCGACCCGTTCGGGTGGGACGTCCTTGGCAAGGCGACCGATGACCACCGCGATCTCGCCCTCGAACTCGACCTGCTGTGACTGCGGGGGCAAGGCGATCGACTCTCCTGGTCCGATGACACTCGTCGATGGCTTGAGGAACATGACCGGTGTCGTCGGTGGCTCCCCGCCCATCTCACGGGCGTGTTCGGCGTAGTTCTTCCCGATGCCGATCAGCTTGTTGGGCAGTACCGGGGGCAGCAGCCGGACGTCACTCATTGCGAACCGCGCCGACGTCCGTTCGAACGGCGCGAAGGGGTGCCCGTCGATGGCGTTGACCGTGAGGGATGCAACGTCCGGAGGGTCGCCGTCAACAACGCCGTAGGCGATCTGGTCTGCGACTGTGAAGCGAGCAATACGCACCCGTCGGACGTTACCGGGTAAGACACATGGGTCACTTCTCGGGTTGCTGGAGCGCCTCGAGGATCAACCGGGCATAGGCCTCCTGGCCGCGAGGGGTCAGGTGGGTCCCGTCCGGCTCAAGGTACTCAGGGTGCCCCACCGACGCGCGCGCCCAGTCGGCCACCACCACATTGTCCAGCTCAGCGGCAGCGCCTCTGATCGTCTCGTTGCTGTCGTCCATCCACGGCACCTGCGAGCGCACCGTCGTCACCACAACCAGGTCCAGGTCAGCCAAGTCGCTGAGAAAGTCCGGGAAGCCTTGCGGGTCTGGTGAGCCATTCGTCCCCGTCTGCAGAATCAACACGTCAGCCAATCGATCGACCTTGATCCGCTCGCGGACTCGATCGGCAATCTCCACCGGCTGACGGCTGATCGCCGCGTCGATGGTGACGCGAGGGAGTCGCTCCCGCAAGGCGGCCCGCGCGCCGAGCAGCACCGAGTCACCGACAGCGGTGATGGGGCGCTCAGGTAGGGGCAGAGCGTCCATCCGCTCCTCGCGCCGCTGCTCCCGTCGCTCCTGCGCAGTCTGCTCAGCGCTTGATCCAGGCTCGGAGGAGTCCGATCTAGGTGACAACTTGCCGGCTCCCGCCTCGGTGACTCCGCCGAGGTAGGTCGTGCTGTCGACGGCGGGAACCGAGGCCAGCGCAACCCCACCAGCAACCACCGTGACAACAGCCAGGGACGCCACGCCTGCGGCTTCGACCCTGGCCCGCGCCGACCCAGCGGCAAGTCGAGCCCGGAGGCGGCTGAGCGCACCATTGCGGACGGGCATCTCCAGCCATCGGTAGCTCAGCTCTGCCGCGACGAAAGTCAGACCGAGCGAGACCGCCGCCGCCGACCAGCCCCGCAGCGCGGTATCGAGATCGGGTCGCGTCACCATGAAGATCGGCCAGTGCCACAGGTAGATGCCGTACGACCGAGTGCCGAGCCAGCTCATCACGGGGTTCCCGAGCTGGACACCGAACCTCGCGGCCGGATGCGAGGCAGCCATCACCAGTAACGCGGTGACGATCGCGACCACGAGGAATCCCCCGCGGAAGAGCCAAGTGGACGACTCGGTGCCCCATAGGAAGATCGCGAGCAGCGCGAGAGTCGCCCCAACCCCCGCCACTCCAACCGCGGCCTGAGCAGATCTGGGGACCTGTCTGGGCAGCGCGCCAGGGCGCCACACGACGGCGAGCGCTGCGCCGACCAGCACGGTCATCGCATGTGTGTCAGCACCAAAGTAGAGGCGGGCAGTGTCTGCCGATCCGGGGATGTCACCTTGCACCGCCAGCAAGGCCATCAGAGCGGTCGACATCAACGCACCGGCGGCAGCCGTGACGCCTACACCTCGGCGTCCCCATCGCTTCCAGGCGAAGAAGGCGACAGCCGGCCACACCAGGTAGAACTGCTCCTCGATGCCGAGCGACCAAAGATGCTGCAGGACAGGTGGGCGCCCCAACACTTCGAAGTAGCTTCGCTCGTCGAAGATGTACCACCAGTTCGTTGTGTAGCTGAGCGCGGCGATGATGTCCTGTCGAAATGTCGCAGCGGCGTCCCTGGCGACCGTCAGCACCAGAACGGTGCTCACGGCGAGGACAGCCAGTAGCGCCGGAAGCAACCGGCGAGCTCTTCTGGCGTAGAAGGCACCGAACCGCAAGCCTTCGGTCGTCTCCATCTCGCCGAGCAACAGCGAAGTGATGAGGAAGCCGGAAAGCACGAAGAAGACGTCAACACCCAGGAACCCACCCGGCAGCAGTCGCTGTGGAAGATGGAAGAGCAGCACAGCCACCACCGCGATCGCGCGGACGCCATCGAGGCCGGGCAGGTACGGCAGCTTCGGAATGCCGGAAGGTCGGGACGCGCCTTCAAGGCTCGCCCTGGAGATGACCTGTGTGGTGGTCTCGGCCATTACGGACCGGCGACCACGCCAGAGTCAGACTTTTCGACGCTTTCGGCGACCCGGCCGGCACGGAGCAACCCGTAGGTGATGGCGTCCTCCAACGCCATCCAGGAGGCCGCAATGACGTTCTCGTGCACCCCAATGGTGTCCCACTCGCCCCGGCCATCGGATGACTCAACCAGGACGCGAGTCACGGCACCCGTGCCTTCGTTGCCCTCCAGGATGCGCACCTTGTAGTCGACCAGCTCCAGGGCGGCCAGCTCGGGGAAGATCTGTTCCAAGGCGAGTCGCAATGCCCGGTCGAGTGCATTGACCGGGCCATTCCCCTCGCCGGTGGCCACGATCCGCTGGCCCTTGGCGAAGACCTTGACGGTGGCTTCGCTGGCAACCTGACCGCCCGGGCGCTTCTCGACAATCGTGCGCCAGGACTCGACGGTGAAGTAGCGGCGGCGCTCCCCTTCGGTGACCTCGCGCAGGAGCAGCTCAAAGGATGCGTCGGCGGCCTCGAACGAATAGCCCTGCAACTCCAGGCTTTTCACCCGGTCGACAACAGCGCCCAGGGCCTCCCGATCATCGGCGAGGTCGTAGCCGAGCTCTTTGCCCTTGAGCTCGATCGAGGCTCGACCGGCCATCTCGGTGACCAGCACGCGCATGTCGTTGCCGACGACGGTGGGGTCGAGGTGGTTGTAGAGGTCAGGTGAGATCTTGATGGCGCTGGCGTGCAGACCCGCCTTGTGCGCAAAGGCGGAAACCCCGACGTAGGCCTGGTGGGTGTTCGGCGCGATGTTGGCCAGCTCGGCGATAGCGTGCGAGACGCGCACCAGCTCAGGCAGCCGACCCGGCGGTAGGACGCGTCGATCGAGCTTGGTCTCGAGGTTGCCGATGACGGCAAAGAGGTCGGCGTTGCCGGCTCGCTCGCCGTACCCATTGGCAGTGCACTGGACGTGGCTTGCGCCAGCCTCAACCGCAGCCAGAGTGTTCGCGACCGCGCACCCGGTGTCGTCCTGGCAGTGGATGCCAAGTCTCAAGCCGCTGCTGCGCGCGAGTATGTCGCTCACAATGCGGTGGATACCCAGGGGAAGAAGTCCGCCATTGGTGTCACAGAGAACTCCGACATCAGCGCCGGCATCTGCTGCTGCCTCGAGCACCCGAAGTCCGTAGTCGCGGTCGTGGTGGTAGCCGTCGAAGAAGTGCTCAAGGTCGACAAAGACCCGACGACCCTCGCCAACGAGGTACTGGACCGTGTCTCCCACCATGGCGAGGTTCTCGTCCAGCGTGGTTCGGAGCGCCTCAGTCACATGGCGGACATCGGACTTGGCGACCAACGTGATCACAGGTGTCTCGGCGTCCAACAGCGCCAGCACCTGGGGGTCCTCGCCAACGGCGAGCCCCGGTCGCCGCGTGGCGCCGAAGGCCACCAGCTGGGCGCTCTTCAGCGTGAGCTCGGAGCGAGCCCTGGCGAAGAACTCGGTGTCCTTCGGGAGCGCTCCTGGCCACCCACCCTCGATGAACCCAACGCCCAGGTCGTCCAGAAGCCGAGCGATCGCCAACTTGTCGGCAACCGAGTAGGAGATGCCTTCGCGCTGGGCGCCGTCACGCAGCGTCGTGTCGTAGACATGAAAAGCGTCGTCGACGTGGAAAGCGTCACCAGCACGCGTCGCACTCGAGTCGTTCACGGGGGTCTTTCACCTGAATTCGATAAAAAAGTGACCCCCCGCGGAGGCGAGAGGTCAGCGCACCGGCGGGGCGGTGCGCTAGGCGATAATGAGGGTGGTTGTCACGCCCATAGTGTGACACACCGATCCGGGGCCGGCGCCAGAGCAGACAACTCTCTGTCGCCTGCTCATCTGCGACCGTTGAGTCTGGAGCGACGTGGACCACGCCAGGCACCGAGCCGAGCGCCGTACTGCGGCGGGCTGGGTCGCCGCTGGGCTGGCGGGCGGCGCTCTTGTAGGTGCCGCAATGGTGCTGGGCGCCTGGGTTGTCATCGATGGCCCACCCTGGCAGTCCGACGAGGGTGCCGCCGCTTCGGCTCAGCCGACGGCCGGCCCGCGGATCGAGGCCAGGTCGTCACGCTCTGATCGTGCCCAGCAGGCCACCCCACCACCGCAGATCAACGCCGCCCCGACGAGCGGCGTGCCAACCACGCCCGTCCACCTTCTCGGCGACTCACTTGCAGTCGGGATCGCCGGCTACCTAGACGCCGGACTCGGCGAGCGACCACTCACCACCGATGCCGCCGAGGGCAGAGGGAGCGCCACGATGGTGTCGCTGTTGGTTCCGTACGCCGCGTCGTCGGCACCGACGTGGGTGGTGAGCCTTGGCACCAACGACAACGCCGAGGAGTTCCCTGAGCAGGCCGCAGCCGTGATGGAGCTGGCCGGACCAGAGCGGTGCGTCATCTGGTTCGACGTCTGGCGCGTCGGCACCGACGAGTCGATCAATGCCACCTTGGACCAGCTGGCAGTGGAGAACCCAAACCTGCACCTCGTCGCGTGGCAAGCCACCTCAGCAGTGCATCCGGAGTGGTTCAGCGGCGTCGACGTGCATCCGTCCACCGCCGGCTACGCCGTGCGCGGACAGTTGGCCGTCGACGCCGTCAACGGCGAGTGCGGCGCCGGCTCCTAGGTCGACACCAGCCCCTAGCGAGACACCAGCTCGTGCATCCAGCCGTGACTGTCTTCGGTCCTGCCGTGTTGCAGGTTCAGCAGATGCTCTCTCAGCCGCTCGGTGATCGGCCCTGGGTTACCGTCACCGACCGTCCACTCTCCGAGCGACCATCGAACCTTGCCGACGGGAGTCACCACCGCAGCTGTCCCACAGGCGAACACCTCCGTGATTGACCCGTCGGCGTTGCCAACGCGCCAGTCATCGATGCTGATCCGCTCCTCCTCGGCATCGATGCCAAGATCTTCGGCTACCTGCAGGATCGAGCTTCGGGTGACTCCCGGCAGCAACGCGCCGGTGAGCTCGGGGGTGACCAGCCGCGCGGAGTTGCCTGAGCCGAAGACGAAATAGAGGTTCATGCCCCCCATCTCCTCGACCCACCGGTGCTCGGCGGCATCGAGCCACACCACCTGGTCGCACCCCTCTGCGGCCGCCTGTGCCTGGGCGATCAAGCTCGCCGCATAGTTGCCGGCGCACTTGGCTTCGCCGGTCCCACCGGGGGCAGCACGCACGTACTCGGTCGACAGCCACACCGAGACCGGCTTGATGCCACCGTGGAAGTACGCGCCGGCCGGGGATGCGATCAGCATGAAGAGGTAGGAGTTGGCCGGCTTGACGCCGAGGCCGACCTCGGTCGAGAACATGAATGGGCGAAGGTAGAGGCTCGTCTCGTCGTGGCCGGGGACCCAGGCCTGGTCCTGGTCGACGAGCGCTTCGATCGCCCCGATGAAGAGTTCTTCCGGCAACTCGGGCATCGCCAACCGACGCGCCGACCGCTGGAAGCGTTGGGCGTTCATCTCCGGACGAAAGGTGGCGATGGAGCCATCCGCACGCCGGTATGCCTTGAGCCCCTCGAAGATCTCTTGCCCGTAGTGCAAGGACATCGTCGCCGGATCGAGCTCGAGAGGGCCGTACGGCACCAGCTGGGCGTCGTGCCACCCGCGTCCCTCGGTCCACTCGATGGTGACCATGTGGTCGGAGAAGAACCGGCCGAACCCAGGGCTGGCCAGAATCGCCTCGCGCTGGACGTCGGGCATCGGCTGCGAGGTGGGCTTGCGCGCAATCAAACTCATGAGCGGGACGGTACCTTTCCGTTGGCCACTTTGCAGGAGGCCAGCTGAACGAGTCAGGATCCGGCGACGGCTGCTGCGAGGTCGTCGCCGATCTGTGCGGTCGAGCGTACGCGGTCTCCGCGGGCAGCGAGGTCGTCGGAAACCGCTTGTTCGACCGAGGCGGCAGCCTTGTCGAGGCCGAGGTGGTCCAACAGCATCGCCACCGACAGAACGGTGGCTGTCGGATCGGCCTTCTGCTGTCCGGCGATGTCAGGTGCCGAGCCGTGCACCGGCTCGAACATGCTGGGGTTGGTCCCGCTCATGTCGAGGTTGCCGGAGGCGGCCCGACCGATGCCACCGGCGATGGCGGCGCCGATGTCGGTGATGATGTCGCCGAAGAGGTTGTCGGTAACCACGACGTCGAAGCGCTCAGGGTTGGTGACGAAGAACATCGATGCTGCGTCGACGTGCAGGTACTCGGTGCGCACATCAGCGAAGTCGCCAGCTACGGCGTTGAAGGTACGCGTCCAGAGGTCACCGGCGTGCGTGAGGACGTTGTTCTTGTGCACCAACGTGAGCGTGCGACGAGGGCGACGCGTCGCGCGGTCGAACGCGTCGCGTACCACTCGCTCGACGCCATAGGCGGTGTTGAGGCTCTCCTCGGTCGCCACTTCGTTCGGTGTGCCCTTGCGCAGGAATCCGCCGGAGCCCGCGTACGGGCCTTCGGTTCCCTCACGCACCACGACCATGTCGATGTCGGCCGGGGTCTTTCCCGAAAGCGGGGTGGCCACCCCCGGGTACAGCTTGACCGGTCGAAGGTTGACGTAGTGGTCGAGCTCGAAGCGCAGTCGCAGCAGCAGTCCGCGTTCGAGGATGCCGCTCGGGACCCTCGGGTCGCCAACGGCGCCGAGCAGGATCGCGTCGTGGCCACGGATCTCCTCGAGGACGCTGTCCGGGAGTGTCTCGCCGGTGCGGTGCCATCGTTGCGCTCCGAGGTCGTAGTCGGTACGCGCGCAGGTGACGTCGTGGCGGCCGGCAACGGCATCGAGGACCTTCAGGCCCTCAGCAACGACCTCAGGGCCGATCCCGTCCCCGGCGATGACAGCGAGTCTGTACGAGTTGGACATGGAACCAGAGTACGAGGACGTCTCAGGTGCTGGTGGGACCGTCTCGGATTTCGAAATCGCTATGCGCCGACAAGGTGCCGCGACACGCTGGACCCATGGCTTACGACAGCGACTTCGCCGCACGGGTCCGCACACTTCTGGATGGCGTACCCGGGCTCAGGGAGCTGTCGATGTTCGGCGGTCTCGGTTGGACGGTAGGCGGAAATCTCGCGGTCGGAACCCTGGGTGAGGTGCTCATCTGCCGGGTGGGCCCAGAGGTCGAGGCACTGCTCGACGAGCCAGGTGCCGATGTCTTCGACCTCACCGGGCGAGTCATGAAGGGATGGCTCACCGTGGCGATCGAGGTGCTTGACGACGACGAGTCACTGCAGGAGTGGCTCGACCGCGGCGTCCGCTTCGCGTCGGGCCTGCCCCCAAAGCCAGGGAAGTGACTGCGGCGGTCGGGTCAGAGCAGGTCGTCAAGATCGAGCGAACGCCCCTCGTGAGCGCCGATCGCCTCGACGATCTCGGTCAGCGCCTCTTGCTCGATTGGTGAGTCAACCGTCATCGCGATCAGGGCGTGACCGCCTTGCTCGTCGCGGCTCACCTGCATGCCTGCAATGTTGACGCCGTGCTCGCCGAGGATGCGTCCGAGCTCTCCGACGACGCCGGGGCGATCGTGGTAGCGGAAAAACGCCAGGTGCTCCGCAGGCTGCAGGTCAAGGTCGTAGTTGTCGATCTCAACTAGCTTCTCAATGTGCTTGGGGCCGGTGAGTGTTCCGCTCACCGAGAGCTGGCGGCCATCGGAGAGTCCACCTCGGACGGTGACGAGGTTGCGGTGGTCGGGGCTGAGCGGGTCGACCGTGAGGTTCACACCGACACCCCGCTCGGACGCCAGAACCGGAGCGTTCACGTACGAGACCTGCTCCTCAACGACCCCTGCGAACACGCCCTTGAGTGCGGCGAGCTCGAGCACCCGCACGTCGGACTCGGCGATCTCGCCGCGCACCTCGATGGTCAGACCCTCGGGGGCCCCTCCAGCGAGGCCGGTGAAGATTCGCCCGAGCTTCTCGGCCAAGGGGATGAACGCGCGGACGTCTTCGTCGATGACCCCGCCCTCGACGTTGACGGCGTCCGGAACTAGCTCACCGGCGAGCGCGAGTCGCACGGACTTGGCCACGGCGATACCGGCCTTCTCCTGCGCCTCGTCGGTGCTCGCACCGAGGTGCGGCGTCGCAACGATGCGC
>JANLWJ010000255.1:0-7982 GCA_031364455.1 Actinomycetes bacterium
CGCCGCCAGGGAAGCGGCTGCGGTTTTCGACGAGAAGAAGTCCAGGGCATGCAGGACCTTGCTCGCCGGTTTTACGGACATGGGATGAGTCTGGGACAAAGGAACTCCAACGTGAGGGGAGGGAAAATCGAAGGCAGGCTCCCGCGTCACGGTCACCAGCGATCGTGGGAGGTCAAGACCACCCAACACTCGATGCTTGCACGGATAGATCCCAGGGGCGCAATCCGGCATTGCAGTTGGACGTGTCGATCGGCTAGCGGATCGACTCCTCCACGTGTGTGACGGCCGCCGTGGCTGAAGCCCGGGTTGCATCCACCAGGTCGTCCACCTCAGCGGTGAGAGCCTCGCCAGCAGCTCGGTCCGTCATCGAAGCCACATTGATCCAGACGTTGTAGGCAGCGCCGCGGCAGGCGGCCTCGGCGAGTAGTGCTGCGACGCCGGCATCGCTCAGGGTGTTTGCGTTTCCCTTTGCCGCGCAGATCGCAGCAAGACGAGCAACGTCGCTGCATGCTCTGGCCGTCTCGAGAGGCACCTCGGCAGCTTTGGTGAGTGCAACCTGGATGGCCGTGTCACGGGCAGCTGCCGCAGCATCGTCATCCTTCGGCAGCTTGTACGCGGCGCTCACCAGTCCGTACGCGTCGGCGTCCTCCTGCACGAGTGAGCCAAGTCGATCGGCCAGCGCTCGCGCAACATGAGCGACCTCCTGCATCTCCCCCTCGACCTCGGCGTACTTCTTGCGGCCAACGGTGAGACCGGCGACCATCTGGGCGAGTGCGGCAGCCAACTGCCCGGCAAGGGCGCTCACACTTCCCCCACCAGGAACCGGGGAGCCTCCAGCGACACTCGCAACGAAGTCATCCATCGACTCCGCTGGGTTCGACGCGGCTCGCACCTGGTGCTCAAGCACCATTTCGGTGGAGAAGTCGGGAAGGCCGATGTGTCTGGCTGCGGTCTCGAAGAGCACCTTCTCGGGGACGAGGCCAACCAGCTCGCTGCCGGTGGGCGAGACGCCGCGTGCCTCGGCCTCCAGCCGCACCATGTCGTAGGCACGGTGGAGAGGTGTCTGGTCAGTGTCGACCAGGTTCATCGAAACCTGCGCCTGACCATCAACCTCTAGGCCCAGCCCCTTGACGTAGCGCAGCCCGCCGCTGGAGCCGCGCACCGCCTTGGCGACCTCCTTGGCGACCGGTAGGTTCTCGACACCGCCCAGGTAGACGTTGTAGGCAACCAGGAAGGGGCGCGCTCCGATGATGGTGGCGCCCGCCGTTGGATGAGTTGCGTCCGGTCCGAAGTCTGGGACGCGGTCGGGGTTGCTGCCGATCTCGGTCAGCGCTAGCTCGAACCCCCCGCGACGGACATTCACCAGGTTCTCGCGATCGGGTCGCGTTGCTGCTCGCTCGTACAGAAAGACCGGGATTCCCAGTTCGTCGCCAACACGCTGTCCCAGCACGCGGGCCAACTCGATGCAGTCCTCCATCGAAGTGCCATCGAGCGGAATGAACGGGCAGACGTCCGTGGCCCCTATCCGCGGGTGCTCACCCTCGTGGGAGGTCAGGTCGATCAACTCGCTCGCTTTGGCGATACCGCTGAAGGCCGCCTGCACCGCCACGCCTTTCGGCGCCACGAAGGTGACGACCGTCCGATTGTGGCTCTCGTCCGATGAGACGTCGAGAACTGTGACCCCGGAGACGGCGGCCACCGCCTCGCGGATCGCGGTGACCACCTCAGGGCGACGCCCCTCCGAGAAGTTGGGCACGCACTCGACAAGTTCCATGCGCTGGAGACTACAACGGCACGCCAGGTCTGGATCCGACCGCACTGACCAGCATCTGAGGTCAGTTGCGGTACTCAGGAACTGGTTCGGGTTCAGTCATTTGGTCTCGCTGGGCGAGGTACACCGGGATCCCGACGAGGAAGGCAACGCCGGCCATGATGAACGGCGCGTACTCCTTCAGGAAGGGCTCCCCCGTCATCCTGGAGTACCAGATGAAGAACAACGAGAATACGAGTGCCACGAGGGCCACCGCCACGTCACGGACAAACCGCGGGGTATGAATCCGCCGATGGTCGGCGAACCGCCACTTCAACTGGGCCAGGGCGGAGAACGCGTAGGGAATGGCTGCCGTGATGCCCGACATGTAGACGAGGACGTTGAAGACGTCGTATCCGGCGTTGCCGATGAACGAGACCACCATGGCGGCCGAGGCCAGGACGGTGCTCATCACGATGCCGAAGACCGGCATCTGGCGCCGGGACAGGTGCGCGAACCTGGCGGGGAAGACACCATCGCGCGCCGCTGCCATCGGCATCTCGGCGCAGATCATGGTCCAACCGACCAGGGCGCCGAAGCCGGAGATGATCACGGCTACGGCAGCTGCTTGGCTCGCCCAGGGTCCCCACATCTCACCGAACGCAGTGGAGAACGGTGCCGCGGACTCGCTGAGAGCGGGGCTGCCGACAATCCCGAATACCGCGAACAGGGAGAGCAGGTAGACGACGGCCGCCGCAAGTGTTCCGAAGATGGTGGCGCGCGGGACGTTGCGGTCGGGGTCTTCGACCCGACCAGCCGCGACCGCTGCCGTCTCGACGCCGAGGTAGCTGAAGAGACAGAGCGCCATCGCTCCACCGATCGCTGCCGTCGTGCCCTCGCCGCTTACGTTGAAGGGAGTCAGGTTTCCGGTCGAGATGTACAAGAGCCCAATGGTCGACATGATGGCCAACGGGGCGAACTTGATGATCGACGTCCAGTACTGGAACGACGTCATGTTCTTCATCCCGCTCGCGTTGATGGCTGCGGGCAGCCAGAGCCCAACCAGGCAGAGGCTGATCGCCAGCAGGTTGATCTCGGTACCGGCGATTGCCACCGTCCACCCCAAGTCCCAGTACTCGGCCAGGAAGAACTGGACGTAGAACACCCACCCAACGACGATCGCGGCGTTCCCCGACCACGCGGTGATCCAGTAGAGCCAGGCGTTCGAGAAGCCCGTTGCGTTACCGAAGGCAGCTCGCGCGTAGGCGTAGGGTCCTCCGTCGGCGGGCAGCCGACGCGACATCGCGGCGAAGAGCACAGCCAGAGAGAGGGCACCGACTGTGGTCAGTGCCATCGCCACGAGGCTGATCGGCCCATAGGCCGCCAAGGACCCGGGAAGATTGAAGATCCCCACCCCGATGATCGTGCCGACGATCAGAGCGGTGCTCTGCGGCAGCCTCATCCGAGGTGCGGTCGAACTGGTTGGTGGGTACTCGCGCTGAACTGGCACAGTCGTTGTCATCTCGCACGCTCCCTGAGCGCGCCCACGTCATCCAGACGTTGGCTCTGCTCCTAGGGAATCGCAGAACAACCGGGCCGACAACGGCCAAAGGACCCGTGAGTTCTGCCTAGAACCAGGCCTTCTTCTCGACCATGTATGTCTGGTAGAACTCCGCGTCCGACTTGGTGAGGTAGATGATCCCCTCCACCAGTCCGATCAGGGAGCCGATTCCGCACGTCACGATAGTGATGACGATGCGGATGACGCCGCCGGAGGTGTCCCCCAGCAGGAACCGGTGGATTCCGAACCCACCGAGGACGATCCCCATGATCCCGCAGAGGATCTTCTTGGAGTTCACGTCCGGAGGAAGCGGGGGTTGTCCCATGGGTTGCTCGGTGCTCATAACGACCTCTCTAGTCGGCTGGTGCCGGGACGCATCCTACGCACTTCGCCTAGCCCATGTCTGCGACCCCGGGCCATGTCGCCAACCCTTGTCGAGCCGACGCAACCCCTCGTGTCCGGACCGCGCCACGGCGATGGCCGAAGGGAAGCGGCGCTCCTCACCGAGTTTCCATGTCGTTCTCATGCAATTGCCCCTCGAGTCTGCTGAAATCAGGTCCATGACAACACAGCACCCGGGTGACCTCGTCCCCGATGACCTGATGCTCACCGACGGCGGACTCGAGACGGTCCTGGTTTTCGAGGACGGCATGGAACTCCCCGCCTTCGCAGCCTTCCCACTTCTGGAGACCGACGCCGGCATCGACCGCTTGCGCCGGTACTTCCGTGACTACATGGTGCTGGCTGCCGAGGCCGACGCGGGGTACGTCCTGGAGACACCCACCTGGCGAGCCAACCCTGACTGGGGCGCACAGCTGAACTACTCCCGAGACGACCTGCGTCGCGTCGCGCACGACGCTGTCGGGCTGGCCGGTGGGCTGAGAGACGAGTGGGACGGCACAGGACGGGTGCTCATCAGCGGATGCATCGGTCCGCGTGGTGACGGCTACATCCCGGGCCGGACGATGTCGGGGCCAGAAGCCGCCGAGTACCACCGGCAACAAGTCGGCGACCTTGCCGACGCCGGGGTCGATTTGGTGACTGCCTTCACCCTCTCCTACGTCGAAGAGGGTGTCGGCATAGCCGCGGCGGCCGCCGAGCGCGGAGTCCCATCGGTCATCGGCTTCACGGTCGAGACCGATGGCCGGCTGCCTTCCGGTGCCTCGCTCGGCGAGGCAATCGAGCAGGTCGACGGCGCGACCGGTTCGGCTCCGGCGTGGTTCCTGGTCAACTGCGCACACCCCGACCACGTTCTGCCGGGGTTACCTGATCGGGACGAGCCTTGGCTCTCACGAATCGGCGCCTACCGAGCCAACGCGTCCAGGATGAGCCACGCCGAGCTCGACGAAATGGAGGTGCTCGACGACGGGGACCCAACAGACCTGGCCGGCGGCTATCTGGCGTGTCGAAGCCGCATACCGGGGATTCACGTCATCGGCGGGTGCTGCGGTACCGACGTCCGCCACGTGGCAGCGGCGTCGGAGGCCTGGCGCTCGGGCTCCTGACCAGTTTGCTTCCCCTTCGTAACGGTCTCGGAACGCTCGCAGCGAAGAATCACACCGACCCAAAGAAGTCACCTCAACAAGTCGGTGGACGCTGCCGTCGTCCGGCTGGCGAACGCACAACGAAGGGACAAGTTGTGAAGCATCCAAAGAAGGTTTCAGTTCTCGTGGTCACCGCGGCGCTCGCCGCCGCCGGCCTGAGTATCGCACCGGGTGTCTCCGCAGCCGGATCAGCTGACGCTTCAGCGCGGCCCGGGGCACCTGGCAAGCCAAAGGTCGTCAAGGTCACGAGCAACGACAAGAAGGTGTCGGCGAGTGACGCGCGCTTCCGCCCAGGCGTGACCGAGTTCCGTGTTCCCAAGACGGCCCACCGGGGCACCTCGGTCGTGGTGTTCGAGACCGACAACCTCAACCGCGCCTTCAAGAAGTTCGGCGAGGCCGCATCCGGCGGAGCCGGTAGCGCCGACGCAATGAAGACGGTCGACCGAATCGCGACGTTCTACGGCGGCGGTGCTGAAGGATCGCGCTGGCAAGTCAATCTCAGCAAGGGCTCGTACTATGTCGTCGGGGACAAGGACAACCTGACTCAGATCAAGGTCACCGGTGAACGCCGAGGGGCCACGATGACCAAGCCCGACAGCGAGGTCTGGACCACCAAAGAGAACCAGTTCAAGACCTCCGGGAGGCTCAGTGGCAAGTGGATCAGTTTCACCAACCACTCGCGTGAGATCCACTTCCTTGAGGCAGACCATGTCGCTGGTGACACGACCTCTAGGGACGTGCGCAAGGCCTTCAACTCACCGGGAGGTGACCCGGCCTGGGCCCGAAAGGGTGGATTCTTCTTTGACATCCAGTCCCCCGGCATCAAGACAGTGCACATGCAGGATATCTCCTACAACAAGTACCTGCTGATGTGTTGGATGCCCAGCGAGGAGCAGGACGGCGTCCCACACGCCATGATGGGCATGTGGCACCTGGTGCAAGGCAAGTAACGTCGATGCGTCGACCGGATGCTCTGTCGATGGCGGTGAGCGTGCTCGCGCTCACCGCCATCGCGGTCGTCCTTGCCCCGTCCGCGTCTTCAGCAGGCCCGTGTAGCGGGATCAACAATGACGCGAAGAAGCAGAAGTGTCTCGACAGCCTGATGCCTGAGATGTACTCGATCCACGACATGGGGATGCCCGTCTACGGTGGAGGAAGTCGCCACTACATCGGGCCCATGCGCAGCGTCGCTCGACTACGTGGGCCCGATGGTCCGGCCGACGTTTCTATGACGCTCAGAACCGCACTTGAGCGAACGAACGTCGCCGGTCATCGGCAACGCGTCTACACAGTGAACGGCAGCAGCCCGGGCCCGACCGTCTTTGCCGAGCAGGGTGACCTGGTCAAAGTGGTGCTGAAGAACCGCAACATCGCCGCAGGAACCAGTATCCACTGGCACGGCATCGACGTGCCCAACGGCGAGGATGGCGTTGCTGGCGTCACCCAGAATGCCGTGCTTCCCGGTGGCCAGTTCGTCTACCGCTTTCGGGCCCGTGACGCTGGGACGTACTGGTACCACTCGCACCAGTACTCCGAGCGCCAGGTGACCCAGGGGCTGCTCGGCGCAGTCGTCATCACCCCCCGGGGCACCCCTGCCCTACCTGCAACCGATGTGACAGCCGTTGTGCACAGCTACCGCGGACGTAGCACGATCAACGGCCGAACGGGAGAGCGCGCCGTGACCGGTGACGTCGCAGACCGACGCATCCGGTTCGTCAATACCAACCAGACGGCCATGCGGGTCGCCTCGAGCGTTCCGTTCACTGTGGCAGCCATCGACGGGATCGAGCTGAACGGGCCCACCAGTGTCGGCGCCGCCACGGCGGTCGCGGTTCCGGCGGCCGGCCGGGTCGACATCGTGCTCGGTAGCGCAGCAACGTCAGCACGCGTTGGCGTGATCAACGGTCCGAGCCTCGTCCTCGGTGGCGGCTCACCGCCGGCATTGGCTGCGAGCCAAGATCTGGACCTGCTGGACTACGGCGCACCGGACCCCACAACGAGCACCCCGCCGCCGGACCGGCGGTTCGACTACGTCGTCGGCCAGAAGGCCGGCTACCTCGATGGCAGGTACGGCACCTGGTTCACCATCAACCGCGAGCTCATTCCCAACGTCCCGATGTTCATGGTCAAACCGAACGAGACGGTGCGGGTGCGTTTCAAGAACAACACCTCGATCGACCACCCGATGCATCTGCATGGCCAGCACATGTTGGTGCTCAACCGGAACGGGGTCCCGTCCACCGGTTCACCGTGGTGGGTGGACACGCTTGAGGTTCATCCCGGCGACGAGTTCACCGTTCAGGTCACGACCGACAACGCAGGTGACTGGATGTTCCACTGTCACATTCTGTCCCACGCTTCGGCCGGATTGATGACTCACATGTCCTACATGAACGTTCGCAACCCGTTCCGGATCGGTGTGATCAACCAGAAGCTGACCAACCACCCCGAGTAGGGCAGCAATGAGACATGGGGACCCCGTCGAGGGTTAGGTCGATACCGCTTCGACCGCCTTCTCCGCACGACTATCTGGCCGAACATGGGGCAGATCCCGGGTGAAGGGCAGGCTGAGGAGCGCGAGCAGGGCCGCCACCAGCATCCCCGTCTTCAGGGCTTGGATCTGCGCCTGTGCATAGTCGTCAACAATGGCCGCGGTCGTGGCCTCGTCTACTCCTGCTTCCTCGACCGCGGTCTGCACGTCGTCGGCGGTGACGAAGTCGATCCCCGTTCCAGCGGCAACTCCCACTTGCGAGGACACCTCAGCGCTGATTCGTTCGTCAGCTGAGACGTTGTTGATGAAGGCGCTTGTGAGGCCCGAGAGCACAATCGCGCCGATGAGTGCGACTCCGAGCGAGGATCCCAGCTGTTGGCCGGTGTACTGCAGGCCACCTGCCTCTGCTCGTCCCGAAGAGTCGACCGACGACTGGACGACATTGCCGAGCTGCGATGCAAGCAGGCCCATGCCGACGCCGAGCAAGGCCATCGCCCAGGCGAAGGAGGACTCGTCCAACTCTGCGTTCACGGTGCTCATCAGCACAACCGCCGCCAACGTGACGAGAGAAAGGCCAGTGCGCACGATGCCTCGTACCGAAAATCGTGTCGACAGCCGAGAGCCCACGATCGAGGC
>JANLWJ010000263.1:0-2704 GCA_031364455.1 Actinomycetes bacterium
GACACGTTCGACACGTTCCACGCGGGTCACGGCGGTCACGGGGACTCCTTCGACAGTGCCTGAGAGTGGCCAGCGTAGCAGTTCACTGAATGGCCATTCAGTGAAAAGGCGGCTTGCGGCGTGGCTATCGATCGTCGTAGCTAGAGTCCGGCCATGAGCAGACCCACCACTCTCCCCTACGGCAGCTGGCCGTCGCCGATCAGCGCGGCCGACGTGGCCAGCGGCACGCTCTCGCTCGCATTCCCCGGCATTGTGCCAACCTCCGGCGCCGCCGCAGCAGAGATCTGGTGGCTGGAAGGGCGTCCACAGGACGGTGGACGCTTCGCGCTGGTCCGCAGCGCAAGCGACGGAACCGTCAGCGATGTGCTCGGCCCAGAATGGAGCATTCGCAGCCGCATCATCGAGTACGGCGCCCACCCGTGGACCCGGGTGCCAGGCGGGACCGTCTTCTGCTTCTGGGACGACCAGCGCCTCTACCTGCTGCCCGATGGAGCAACAGACCCACAACCACTCACGACGGCTCCGGCGGACGACATCACGCACATGCACGGCGAACCGAGGCTCGGCCCCGACGGCACGGTAGTGGCAGTGCGAGAGACCCGCTCGGGAGAGACCGTCAGCCGAACCCTCGTGCTGGTCCCGCTCGACGGTTCAGCGGCCGACACCGACAGCAGCGTCACAGTTGTCAATGACCAGCACCACTTCTACGCGCACCCACGCCTATCGCCGGACGGCTCGAAGGTGTCATACATCGCGTGGGACCACCCGCAGATGCCGTGGGACGGCACCGTCGCGGCCGTCGTCGACCTCGAGCCCGAGCTCCCGGCATCTGAGCGAGTGCTCTTGGGTTCGACGAGCGAGTCGGTGATGCAGCCGGAGTGGGCCGACGACGATCACCTCTACCTGGTCAGCGACCGCAGTGGGTGGTGGAACCTCTACCGACTAGGACTCACCGACGGCACACTCGATCCGCTCACGCCCCGCCACGAGGAGTTCTCCAGCCCGCTGTGGCAGCTCGGCGTCACGACGTACGGAGTGCTCGCCGACGGCCGGCTCGCCGTCACGCACGGACGCGGCCATGAACAGCTCTCGGTGCTAGATCCATCCACCGGCTCGCTGGTGTCGAGCGGCCTCGAACACGCGTGGGACCCCTACGTCATGACGTCCGGCTCCACCGTCGTTTCCGTGGCGCGATCGAACACGCTTCCGTGGTCGGTGGTTGCCGTGGACATCGGCGGCGCCAACGGCCAGGCGGCCTTCACACTCGACGTCGTTCGCCGGTCCCTGACGGTGCTGCCGGAGGCGGGGTATCTCTCTCGCGCTGAGTCACGAACGTTCACCGGAGTTGGTGGACGCGACATCTACGCATTCGTGTATCACCCCAGCAACCCAGACGCTGTTGCACCTGACGGCGAGCTCCCGCCTTTCGTCGTTCAGGTGCATGGTGGACCCACCTCGCACGCGGTCCCAGGCGTCAGTCTCGAGCGCGCGTACTTCACCAGCCGCGGGATCGGCATCATTGACATCAACTACGGCGGCTCCTCTGGGTATGGACGCGAGTACCGCAACCGTCTGCTGAGGCAGTGGGGCGTCGTCGACGTCGAGGACTCCGTTGCCGCAGCGCAGTCCCTGGCCGAGGCTGGGGACGCCGACCGGGCTCGCCTCGGAATCCGTGGCGGCTCGGCCGGTGGGTGGACGACCGTCGCCGCGCTCGTACAGACCGACAGCTTCGCCGCTGGTGCCGCCTACTACCCCGTCACCGACCTGCTGCCATTTGCTGACGACACCCACGACTTTGAGTCGCGGTACCTCGACGGTCTGATTGGGCCGCTGCCCGAAGCCCGTGACTTGTACGTCGACCGATCCCCACTGACGCACCTGCACCAGCTGCGGACGCCGATCCTGCTGCTGCAAGGTGACGATGACAAGGTGGTGCCGCCCTCGCAGCCGCAGGCGGTCGCCGACGCGCTGGCGGGCACCGGTGTCCCCCACGCGTACCTGCTCTTCGCCGGCGAGCAGCACGGCTTCCGCAAGGCGGAGTCGAACATCAAGGCCCTGGAGTCCGAGCTGTCCTTCTACGGCCAGGTCTTTGGCTTCACCCCACCGGGCGTGCCGGAGCTTCAACTCGAGCGCTGACGCCGCCGCGCCATCTCCGTGCTTGTCTTCAGGTGCGCCTTCGCGCGGTCTGGATGGGATTGGGCAGTGTCCGGACCCGGAACACTCAGATCGCGCGCCAGACGATCTCGTGGATCCAAAACCGGTCAAGCAACGACCTTGCCCAAGAAATCCCATGAGCCCTAGAGTCCGGGGGGGTTCTGAGGTTCGGAGGTCGTCATGCGACTGCGTGTATCCCTGCTTCCGGTCGTGTTCGCCGCCACACTGGTGGTCGCACCCATGGCGGCGGCCGATCCGCTCGACGAGGACGACTCGTTCGGCACTGATGGCACCGTCGACGTCGAGCGGGGATTGGCAACCTTGACAGTGATCGCGGCATCAGGTCCGCGCCTTTACGTTGCGGGAGGCGGCCACGGTGCGGGCAGTGGCGAGTCCACTCTCACCGTCACGTTGAGAGGCCGTCATGGGGCAGCTGTCCGCAGCCAGTCCGGCTATCTGGAGCAGACGTCGGACTATCCCGTCGTCGCTGATGTCATGGTCTGGCGTCACCGTGTCTTCGCAGTCGGGTGGCTCACCAACGGGTACAGCT
>JANLWJ010000289.1:0-10685 GCA_031364455.1 Actinomycetes bacterium
CCTCAAGGAACTATCCAGCGAGCCGGCAAAAGTGAGCAAGACGAAGTTCACGGCCGCTGGCCTGAAGCCAAAGGGTCAGTTGCACGCCCTAATGCTCGACACGAAATCGACATTCGACAAGGTAGTGCTTCGCTACGCGCCAACTCCAGAGCAAGCCCAGAAGATCATCAACAACCGTTTCTACCGAAACATCTCGGGCACTCTGTCGGGCACACAGGAGTACATGGCGATGGAGAAGCTCGGGCAGCTTCATCGCGAGGCTATCGAGACCGGTAAGTGGGACCTGGTGATCGTTGACACTCCCCCGAGTCGCTCGGCGCTCGACTTCCTCGATGCCCCTGCCCGGCTCGGGGTGTTTCTGGACGGTCGGCTCATTCGCATCCTGCTAGCCCCGGCAAGAGTTGGCGGCAAGGCCTACACGAAGCTGTTCGGTGGCGCCTTCTCCCTGGTGACCGCCTCGCTGAACAAGGTGCTCGGCGCGCAGTTGCTCAACGATCTGCAGACCTTGGTCGCTGGTCTGGACTCTGTCTTCGGCGGGTTCCGCGAACGCGCCGAACGCACCTACGCCCTCCTACAGGATCCTGGTACCGCGTTTATCGTTGTGGCCGCACCGGAGGCCGACGCACTGCGCGAGGCGTCCTTCTTCGTCGAACGGTTGCAGCAAGACTCGATGCCGCTCGCGGGTCTCGTCCTGAACCGGGTACACACCACCGAGGCTCCGGATGTCTCAGCAGCGCGAGCTGAGGGTGCCGCAGAAGACCTCGACGAGGCAGGCGACCATCAGCTGACTGCGGCATTGCTGCGCCTGCATGCCGACACGATGCGCGTCAGGGACCGCGAGCGCCACCTGCTCGGCCGCTTCACCGGCGCACACCCAGACATAGCTGTCGTCACCGCTCCAGCGCTGCCCGGCGATGTACACGACGTGCAGGGTTTGCAACAAGTAGGAGCCGCGTTGGCCAGCTCGGTTTCGGTGCTGGACTAGCCAGCGACGCGGACCCCGGCCTCGACCCCTTGGCCGTCACGCTGCTCGTAGGTATCGCGAGCGGTCTGCAGCAGCCGTCGCCACGACGTGACATTCGGGCGTCGACGCAGCAACGCTCGCCGCTCTCGCTCGGTCATGCCGCCCCACACCCCGAACTCGACCTCGTTGTCGAGCGCATCGGCTAGGCACTCGGTGCGAACGACGCACCCCGAGCACAAGGCCTTGGCGCGGTTCTGCGCCGCGCCCTGCACGAAGAGTGCATCTGGGTCAGTGGTGCGACAAGCTGCACGAGCCGACCAATCCTCGATCCACGCCATGGGTCCCCTCCCCCTTTGGTGGCCCGTCCCCGCGCCACCACGTTCTGTAACCGAATCGTCCCCGGCCGCCGATCCGTTACCAGATTTCGCTACGCCGTGTGACCGTTGACGCTAGAGATAGGAAGCCCTTCACCAAAAGCCCCTAGATGGGGGAACTCTTGTGGTCCTTTGGAACTATGAGCAGCCCGATCGGCGGCAGAATGCTCACACCAGGTGATCAGAGCATTGCAGAGGGTGGTGGCCCTGAGCGGCTCAGCTTCCCTCAGACTCCCTCAGCGGCCGGCCGTCGTCCCGGCCGTCGGTTCGCTGACCTACCCTGAAGGCGTGGCTTACCCGTCAAGCGGCGCCGGCTCCCGGACGCTGCTCTTTCTCGCGCTCAGCGCCGTCGCCGGCGTCCTGGTTGCCGGTATCTCGCTCCCGGCCATCGGGTTGGTCGGGCTGACCGCCAAACGGGGAGCAGAGAACTTCGAGTCGCTTCCTGCCGAGTTGAGCGTGCCACCACTGAAGCAGCGCTCACGTCTGCTGGCCGCCGACGGCACGGTCCTGGCCACCTTCTACAGCCAGAACCGCGTCTACGTGCCCATGGACAAGATCTCCAAGGAGATGCAGGACGCGATCGTCGCCGTCGAGGATGCCCGCTTCTACCTCCACAACGGCATCGACGTCCGCGGCACACTGCGCGCACTCATCGCCAACACCCAGGCCGGCGAAGTCACCCAGGGCGGGTCGACGATCACCCAGCAGTACGTCAAGAACGTGTTGGCTGCGACCGCGGACACCCGCGAAGAGAAAGAGGCGGCGACCGAGGACTCACTCACCCGTAAGCTGCGCGAGCTTCGGTATGCCCTCGGCCTCGAGGAGCAGTGGAGCAAGAAGCGCATTCTGGAGGGATACCTCAACATTGCCTACTTCGGATCACAGGCATACGGCATCGAGGTTGCTGCGCAACGCTACTTCTCCGTCCCAGCCGCCGAGCTCAATGCCGGTCAGGCCGCCACTTTGGCTGGAATCGTCAAGTACCCGTCGCTCTACGACCCGCTCGTCAACCCCAAAGAGAGCCAGGAGCGCCGCAACTTCGCATTGCAGCGGATGGCCGACGAGAACATGATCAGCCAGGCGCAGGCTGACAAGTTCGTGAAGCAGCCGCTGAAGAAGGCTCTCAAGCCAAGCGACCTCACGCGCGGCTGCCTCGTCTCCCCGGCACCCTTCTTCTGTGACTACGTCGAGAGAGTGTTTCTCAGCGATCCGGCCTACGGTGCCACCCGTACCGACCGCCGCAAGCTGCTCTACGGGGGCGGGCTGACCATCCGCACCACCCTGGAGATGGAAGACCAGGCGTCCGCCGAGCAAGGCGTGCAGGCCTACCTGCCGACCGGAGACCCAAGCAGGCGGGTAGCTGCCATCGCCATGATGGAGCCAGGCACCGGCAACGTCACCGCCATGACCCAGAACCTGGAGTACGGCGACGGCAAGAACGCCAGCTACATCAACAACTCGGTCGACCTGAAGTACTCGGGGACGAACGGGCAACAGCCCGGGTCGACGTTCAAGATCTTTACCATCGCCGGCGCGATCGAGCAGGGGCAGGCGATGGACGACGTCATCGCCTCACCGTCGTTTCGCGAGATGCCGTACGGCAGCTACCAAGACTGTGAGGGAAACACCCAACAGGCCTGGCGCGTCGAAAACTACACAGGTGCGACGCCCGGCAACTACACGATGTACGAGGGCACCGCACTGTCAATCAACACCTACTTCGCCGAGCTGGCCGAGCGAACAGGAATCTGCAACATCTGGGACGTCTCCTCCCGCGCCGGAGTCACCTCAGCAGGAACAGGCGAGAGCCCCATCGACGACATCATCTACCAGCGAACGCCAGGCATCATCGGAGGTGGCGACATCCTGATGTCACCACTGACGCTCGCCGAGTCCTACGCCACCTTCGCCGCGCGTGGGCTGCACTGCGAGCCGAGGGTGATCACCGGCATTCGCACACTCGACAAGGATCAGCTCGACGTTCCTGGGCCCGACTGCGAGCAGGTGATCGAGCCGGAGGTGGCCGACGCCGTCAACGACGTCATGGTGGGTGTCGTTGAGAACGGCACGGGGTCGGCGATGTACCTCGACCGCCCTACAGCGGGCAAGACGGGGACCACCAACGACTTCCAGGCACTGTGGTTCGCGGGCTACACCCCGAACATGGCGGCCGCGGTCTGGACAGGCAGCCCGGTAGCGCCGAGCCAGAACCCGATGGCAAACGTGACGATCAACGGCGAATACAGGACAGCTTGGGCCGGAAGCACACTGCCTGGACCGATCTGGGAGATCGCCATGCGCGGCGCTATCGCCGACCTCCCCGTCGAGTACTTCGTCCCCCTCGACCCGGAACTGATCGATGGCGCGCAGCTGTCGATGCCGTCGCTCGCGGGGTTGTCGCCTGCGGATGCGGTCAAGCAGCTCGACGCGCTCGACTTGAAGTCGGTGGTGTCAGAAACCAGCGTCGCTTCGTACCAGCCGGAGGGAACGGTCGCGTACTCCAGTCCGGGTGCTGGGTCAACGGTGCAGCCGGGGGCGACCGTGACTCTCTCTCTGAGCAACGGCGTCCCACCGCCGCCCGAGCCCGAGCCGTCGCCGTCCGACAAACCTGGCGGCGCGCAGAACGACGGGGGCAACGACCCCGGTGGTGGCGGGGGAGGCGGCGGGACAGCCCCCGGTAACTCCGACGGCAACCCAGGCAACGGCAACAACTAGCCCCTGCTGCGGCTAGCTGATGAGTTGACGCTTGACCTCGGCGGCGACCCGTCCGCCATCGGCGCGTCCAGCGACCTTTGGCGCAACCACCTTCATCACCTGCCCCATCGCCTGCGGGCCAACCGCGCCGCTCTCGACGATCGCTGACGCGACCAGGGTGACGAGCTCGTCGTCAGTAAGCTGAGCCGGCAGATACGCCTCAATCACGGCGGCTTCGGCGAGCTCAGAGCTCGCCCGGTCGGGGTGTCCTGCCTCGGCGTACGCCGTGGCCGCCTCGCGGCGCTTCTTCAGCTCGCGGGTCATCACCTTGAGCACCTCGTCGTCGGAAAGCTCTCGAGCCTGCTTGCCCGCGACCTCCTCGTTGGTGACCGAGGTCAGAACCATGCGCAGCGTCGAGCGCCGGACATCGTCCTTGGCGCGCATCGCGTCGGTGAGATCTGCCCGCAACTGCTCCTTGAGGCTCATGCCACCATCTTCGCGCAGGCCGACGAGGTGTCACACTGTTTTCTGTGTCCCGAGCCCGAACAGTTCTCGCAGCCGCTGTCGCAGCCAAGACGGCCAGCATCGCCTACGCGGTGTGGGAGGCCCACCAGTACCGTCTGCGCCGAGTCACCGTCCCAGCCCTTGATGCGGGAGCCGAGCCGCTCCGCGTCCTGCACCTGTCCGACCTGCACCTGACCCCCCGCCAGAAGGGCAAGGCGGCGTGGGTTCGCCAACTCGCCGCGCTCGAGCCGGATCTCATCGTCAACACTGGCGACAATCTCGCGCACCCGGACGCCGTGCCCGTGGTTCTCGACACCCTTGGCGCACTGCTCGACGTCCCCGGGGTGTTCGTCATGGGATCGAACGACTACTACGGGCCGGTCTGGAAGAACCCCGCGCGCTACCTGCTGCCGGACTCAGGCGGACGAGTCTTCGGGGAGCCGTTGCCGTGGGAGGACCTGCGGGACGGGTTTGTCGCGCGGGGCTGGACCGACCTCAACAACCGCGATGTCGAGCTCAAGGTGCGGCAGCAGCGGATCGTTGCCGCGGGTACCGACGACCCCCACCTTGGCCTCGACCGCTACCCGGACGTCCCATACCGCGCGCCCGAGGACGGCGTCCTACGCATCGGCGTCACTCACGCGCCCTACCTGCGCGTCGTCGACGCCATGGCCCGTGACGGCTTCGAGCTGATCTTCGCCGGCCACACCCACGGCGGCCAACTCTGCATCCCTGGCTTCGGGGCGCTGGTGACCAACTGCGACCTTCCGGCGTCACAGGCCAAGGGGCTGCACGCACGAGGTGACGCCTGGCTGCACGTCTCTGCCGGTCTCGGTACCTCTCCGACCGCACCAATCCGGTTCGCCTGCCCTCCGGAGGCGACCCTGCTCACCCTCGTCCCAGGCGCTTGAGGCGATTTCGGGCGGGTACCAACGGTTCGGTAGGCTGACCAGGCTTTGGCGGGGTGTGGCGCAGCTTGGTAGCGCGCTTCGTTCGGGACGAAGAGGTCGTGGGTTCGAATCCCGCCACCCCGACGCCGTGTGATGAGGGTGGGGCCGGACTCGGCTCCACCCTCAGTCCCGCCGGGTGTCCACCCCGGTGCCAGTTCTGGACGTCGAGTGTGGCGCAACAGATCACCCAAAGCTGAAGGTTCGACCCGCTTCGGCCATCTCGCGCGTCTCGTCGGCAAGTTCAGGCGCCTCCAGTATTCGCGGCAACAACGCCGGCTCAGTCGTCAACGCCCGGAAGACCATGGCGACGGTCACATCGTGATCGGGCGTGTAGGTGACCACGACAGGATCGCCAGCCCGAATCGCACCGGGGGTGAGGACACGCAGGTAGGCCCCAGGCCGCGCTGCCGCTGTGAAGGTCTTGAGCCAGCCAGGCCGGTTCATCCACCCGCGGAACGTGCCGCACGGAATGCGAGGCTCGGTGACCTGGAGCTCAACGGCGTCCCCCAGCTTCCAACGCTCGCCAATACGTCCGCTGTTGACCTCAAGGCCCGTCGTTGTGAGGTTCTCGCCGAATTGCCCGGCGCCCAGCCTCACGCCTAGTTCGTCGGCCCACCACTGCAAGTCCTCGAGGGAATATGCGTAGACCGCTTGGTCGTCGCCACCATGGTGGCGCCGGTCGCCGATGAAGTCGCCGACGAGCCCGCTGCCGAGGCCGTGAGCCTTGCTGCCGGGAGCCCTCACCTGGGCAGCGACATCGACCGGTTGCTTGTCGATCCCGGTGCGCGCGGCGTCGTTGAATGGGTTGTCGCGCACGACGGCGAGGTTCACGCTCAGCAGCCGGGGGCCGGAAGTCACCTCGTCACCCTAGGTCTTTATGCGGTGCTGAGCTCTCGGGCGACTACCTCGGCGATCTGCGCTGTGTTCAAAGCCGCCCCCTTGCGCAAGTTGTCACCGCAGACGAACAGGTCGAGCGCCTGCGGGTCGTCGACCGAACGCCGGACCCGACCGACCCACGTGGGGTCGGTGCCAACGACGTCGTTGGGCGTCGGGAACTCACCGGCCGCCGGGTCGTCGAGCAGCACGACGCCCTCGGCCTCGCGCAAGATGTCTTGGGCACGCACCTGGTCGACCACTTGGCCGAACCGCGCATGCACGGCCAGCGAGTGAGTCGTGATCACCGGGACCCGGACGCAGGTGGCCGAGACGCGGAGGTCGCGCAGCCCGAGGATCTTGCGCGACTCGTTACGTACCTTGAGCTCTTCGCTGCTCCAACCATCATCCTTCAGCGAGCCAGCCCAGGGAATCACGTTCATGGCGAGCGGCGCCGGGAACGGACCCATGTCACCAACGATCCCGCGCAGATCACCGGCCCGGTTTCCGGCATCTGGCGACGCTGCGACCTTGGTGTACTGCTCGCGAAGCGTGTCGATGCCCTCCTGACCGGCGCCGGACGCCGCCTGGTAGGACGCGACAACGAGTTCCTCGAGCCCATACTCACGGTGCAAAGCACCGAGGGTGACGATCATCGACAACGTGGTGCAGTTCGGGTTGCTGATGATCCCCTTCGGACGGACCAGCGCAGCGTGCGCGTTCACCTCAGGCACGACCAGTGGAACGTCTGGGTCCATCCGGAAGGCACCGGAGTTGTCGACGGCTACCGCTCCGCGTGCAGCGGCAATCGGCGCCCACTCCGCTGACACCTCATCGGGGACGTCGAACATAGCGACGTCGACACCATCGAAAACCTCAGGTGCAAGTGCCTGGACGACAACAGCTTCGCCACGCACCTGCAGCACCTTGCCCGCCGAGCGGGCCGAAGCGACCAGTCTGATCTCGCCCCAGATGTCCTCGCGAGAGCTGAGGATGTCGAGCATCACCGTGCCGACGGCACCGGTCGCGCCCACCACAGCAAGAGTTGGCTTGCTCATCTGCCAGTCCCCCCGTAGACGACGGCCTCGCCATCGGCGTCATCGAGCCCGAACGCGGTGTGGATCGCCGACACCGCGGCATCGAGGTCGACGGCTCGCGTGATCACCGAGATCCGGATCTCCGACGTCGAGATCATCTCGACGTTGACGCCGGCGTCGGAGAGCGCGCGAAAAAAGGTGGCCGACACCCCAGCGTTGGTGCGCATCGCGGCCCCGATCAGCGACACCTTGCCGATCTGGTCGTCGACGAGCAGCTCGGTGAATCCTGCCGGTTCCTTCACCTTCTCCAAGGCCACAACAGCGCGCCCGGTGTCGGTGTGCGGCATGGTGAAGGAGATGTCGGTCAGCCCGGTGGCCGCGGCAGAAACGTTCTGCACGATCATGTCGACGTTGACCTCGGCGTCCGCCAGGGCCTCGAAGATGAGAGCGGCTTCTCCCGGCTTGTCGGGAACGCCTACGACGGTCACCTTCGCCTCGCTGCGGTCGTGCGCAACGCCCGCGATGATCGGCTGCTCCACAGCGTCTCCTTGGTTTCCTTGGTCGGTGGGGACGGCGGCCGCATTGGCGACCACCCAGGTTCCCTCAAGCTGGCTGAACGACGAACGGACATGGATCGGCAAGTTACAGCGCCGCGCATACTCGACGGCGCGAAGGTGCAGCACCTTGGCGCCACACGCCGCCATCTCGAGCATCTCCTCATAGCTGATGTACGGCAGCTGACGAGCAGCCGGGACGATGCGGGGGTCGGCGCTGTATATGCCGTCGACATCTGTGTAGATCTCGCACACCTCGGCATCCAGCGCGGCCGCGAGTGCGACCGCTGTCGTGTCGGAACCGCCTCGGCCGAGGGTGGTGATGTCTTTGGTGTCGAGACTGACGCCCTGAAAGCCCGCGACGATCGCCACTGCTCCCTCATCGAGGGCACCTCGAATGCGTCCAGGCGTGACATCCATGATGCGCGCCTTTCCGTGCGATGAGGTCGTGATGACGCCTGCCTGGCTACCGGTGAACGACCTCGCCTCGACGCCGAGGTCGTGAATCGCCATCGCCAGCAGCGCCATCGAGATGCGCTCACCAGCGGTCAGGAGCATGTCGAGCTCGCGGCCCGGCGGCATCGGAGACACCTGCTCGGCGAGATCGATCAACTCATCGGTGGTGTCACCCATGGCCGACACGACCACGCAGACGTCGTTACCGGCCTTGCGGGCTTCGACGATGCGGGTCGCGACTCGCTTGATGCTGGTGGCATCCGCGACGCTGGAGCCGCCGTACTTCTGGACGACGAGTCCCACGACACGATCCTTTCCCGGTCCTACCGTGCGAGGCACCGGAGCGCTCACTCTACCGATGGCCGTACCACCGCTCATGGGTCGGCGTTGCCCATCCCTGGTCAGCCGCCCTCGTACAGTGGGGTGATGATGACCAGGGCCGCAACCGCATTCGTGCTGGTCAGCGCCTTGGCACTGGCCGGATGCACCGGGTCCGAGCCGGAGGAAGCGGCCCCAACTCCGTCGGCGAGCCGCCCGGCCGATCCGATCCCGTCCCCCGAGCCGCTCTCTGCCGGCGAGCGGGCCCAGCAGCTGACTGCCCTCAGCCCAGAACAGTTCGACGCCAGGTACCGGCTCACCGGTACCGGGCCGCGGCCGGACGCGAAAGTACGGATGCGGGCAAAAGGCGATCGATTTCGGCTCGACGTGACGCGCGGGCGGAGCACCGCCGTTCTCCTCAGCGGGCCCCGCGGGGTCATCTCGTGCCAGATCCTGGAGTCCAAGAAGGGCCGGGCCGACAAGTCCTGCTTCCTGGTGGCGAAGTCGCCGAAGGGGCTTCCTGACCTCTTCGACCCAGAGGTTCAACGCCTCTTCCGCAGCGCGACCCGAACCATCTCAGCGGGAGGCAAACAGCTCACCGTCAAGCGCGCCGGCACCTGGCGGGCACCTGGCGGCCTCGGCCCGTCGGAGTGCTTTGCCGTCAAAGGCAAGGAGATCGACGACGGAACGTACTGCTACCTCTCCAAGCCGTCCCCGACCGTCGGGCTCTTGGCGCGAACGGTCTTTACCAGCGGCAAACTCGAGCTGCGTGAGGTGAAGAACGTCCGTCGTGAGGGACTCTTCCGGCCGCCGGTGCGACCGACCCCACTGCCGGCTGAGGGCTGACCGCTAAGCGTCAGTAGCGGGCGCGAGGCGGGTGTGAGCCACCGCCGAGTGCAGCGCCCGCAGCGCAGAGCTGGCGGTCGAGCCCCAGTTCGCCAGGTAGGAGTACTGCCACCACCACAGCGCCTCGTCAGCTCGGCCGGCTTTGAAGTGGGCGAGCCCGTGGTACAGATCTGCTGCCACATCGGCGATGTCGTCCGACAGCCGCGACTGCACGATCTCGCCGTCACGGATGTAGGGGTCGAATACCTCAACGTACTCATCGGCGGGCCCGAGCAGGTCGGCGAGGCGCTCGCGCAGACCATCGGCGTCCGGGTCGACACCGGCATCTGGCTCGAACCGCTCACTTGGGACCACGTCGACCACCGCCCCCAGTCGCCCACCGGCGAGCAGGAGCTGAGACACCTCCAGCAACAGGATCGAGAGCGTGCCACCAGGGAAGTCACCGCGGGCGACGGCTCCGAGCGCGATCAGGAAGCTCTCGATCTGGTCGGCGACATCGACGGTGAACTCATCGACCTCGTCCGAGAGCCGCTTGCCTGACGCTGCTGTCACCACTCACCTCGCTGCTCGTAGGCGCCGGTCTGGCACCCCGACATCCTTGTCTACACCTCGAGGCTGCGTCGTCCCTCGAAGGCACGCCCAAGGGTGACCTCATCGGCGTACTCGAGGTCGCCGCCAACAGGCAGTCCGCTGGCCAGGCGGGAGACGGTCAATCCCATTGGCTTGACGAGCCTGGCCAGGTAGGTGGCTGTCGCCTCGCCTTCGAGGTTGGGGTCGGTGGCCAAGATCAGCTCGGTCACCGTCCCGTCGGCGAGCCGCGTCATGAGCTCTTTGACGCGGAGGTCGTCGGGGCCGATGCCCTCGATCGGACTGATCGCGCCGCCGAGGACGTGGTAGCGGCCCCGGAACTCGCGCGTCCGCTCGACGGCGACGACGTCCTTGGACTCCTCGACAACACATATGACGGTCAGGTCGCGCCGCGAATCTTGGCAGATACGGCACTCTTGCGACTCGGCGACATTGCCGCAGATGCTGCAGAAGCGCACCTTGGCCTTCACGTCGAGGAGAACCTCCGCCAACCGACGGACATCTGCCGGTTCGGCTGCGAGCAGGTG